>JBOFMR010000213.1:0-2805 GCA_051658485.1 Phocaeicola sp. | reverse complement strand
TAAAGGTTCTGAAGTTGAAAATCAAGTTACAGCTTATATTCCAGTAGATGTTACTTTTATTATGAATCAAGTGGTTAACTATGCTATCAACTTCGGTACTGGTAATGGTGGTTATGATGATGGTGGTAACCCCATTATTGATTCGAAAAATATGATTCAGTTTGATACTAAATTTACTGACTGGGATGCAGAGACACCTATCGACCCAACTCCAACACCAACACCTCCAGGACCCACAGAGCCCAAAATGAGCTTGATTATCAAGGCAGCGGCTAACGAGAGTTTTGCCCTTCCTTTTTCTATGACTACTACAACTGGCAATTATACGCTTACCGTTGATTGGGGGGATAAAACAGCTGCTAGTGTGATTGAACCAGGGACACTTTTGTCGGGAGGAGTAAAACACGAATATGCAGCGGAAGGAGAATACACCGTTACCATTACGAGCTCGGAAACAGATTTTACGAAACCTCAAGTACCTCAGATATCGTTTTCTCAATGGCGCGAAAAGAATATGGTAAAATCCATGAACACTCCGCTACTCAATATGGAGACTGTTAGCTTTTCAAAACTATTTATGAATTGTTTAAACTTGGAAACAGTTTCAGGAGATCTATTTAAATACAATACAGCAGCAACTCAGTTTAATGAAATGTTCTCTGGTTGTAGTGCTTTAACATCGGTTCCAGAAAAATTATTTGCACAGAATGTAGACGCAGAAAATTTTGCATCGTTATTCTCTGGTTGTAGTGCTTTAAAATCAGTGCCAGAAAAATTATTTGTACAGAATCTAAAAGCTACGAACTTTGGTTCGTTGTTCACTTTTTCTGGAATCACATCGGTTCCAGAAAAATTATTTGCACAGAATGTAGCCGCAGAAGACCTTGCTTCGTTGTTCAACAAATGCAAATCTTTAACATCGGTTCCAGAAAATTTGTTCGTAAACAACACAAAAGTAACTAGCTTTAATTATTTGTTCGCTGAGTGTACCAGTTTAATATCGGTTCCAGAAAAATTATTTGCAAGCAATAGAGAAGTAACTGACTTTGAACATGCATTTAATGGCTGTTCTGAATTAACAGCTATCCCAGCGGGTTTATTTGCGAACAATAAAAAAGTAACTAGCTTTTATCAAACGTTCAACGGTTGCACAAAAGCAGAAGTAAGTCCCAACATTTTTTGTAATGATGCTAATGAAACGGAGAGAGCGAATCGGTTTTCATCGGTAACGGAGAAGATTAATTTTGAAGAGGCATTTAAGAGTGTTGGTTCTGCTTTAAGTGATGATAAGGCAGATAAAGGTACTTTCCCTACTTTGTGGAGCTATGGTTACTATAATGATGAAGTCACAAGCAAAGATTGTTTTACAGATGCTAAAGCGAGCAACGCAGTAGACGTAACTCCTGCATGGGGAAATCCAGCACGTCCAGTAGAAAAGCCCAAAATGAGCTTTACCATTAAAACTGAAGCTGCTAATCATAAGTATAGCCTTCCCTTTCCAAAAAGTGGTAAAACTGGTGACTACAAATTGACTATTAATTGGGGGGATGGTTCAGAAATCGAACCAATAGATCCAGGTACATCCTTATTTATGGGCATTCATCATACTTATGTAGCAGCAGAAACGTATACCATTACCATTACAAGCTCGGAAACAGATTATGGAAAGGCGCAAATGCCTAAAGTAAGTTGGGCAAATGATTTGCTATTAAAATCTATAGATACTCCAATACTCAATACAGCAAATACTGACTTTAGCAATGTATTTTCTGGCTGCCTTAATCTCGAATCTATTGATAAAGGGTCATTTAAGAACAACACAACAGCAACAAACTTTTCTAACGCGTTTTGTTGGTGTTCTAAGCTCGACTCTATTCCTGCCGATTTATTTAAAGACAACAGAGAAGCAACAGACTTTTCTAGTGCGTTTGCTCATTCTGCTCTAATCACCTCTATTCCTGTTGAATTATTCAAACACAACACAAAAGCAACAAACTTTTCAGGTACATTTACGTTTTGTTCTAATATCTCCTTTATTCCTGCTAATTTATTTAAAGACAACACAGCAGCAACAAACTTTTATCAAACGTTCAGCTTTTGCGATAATGCAAAAGTAAGTCCCAATATTTTTTGTGATGATGCTGATGAAGCGGAGAGAGCGGATCGGTTTTCATCGGTAATGAAGAAGATTAATTTTACAGAGACATTTCATAGTGTTGGCTCTGCTTTAAGTGATGTAAGCGGAAGCAATTTCCCAGCTTTGTGGGATTACACCATGCCTAGTGCTGGAGTCGATAGTTCCAGCTGTTTTACAGGTGCTAAAGCGAGCAATTCAGGATCCGTTGGTACTGGATGGAAAGAATAACAATTTTCCCATAGTCATTTAATATTAGACCGCTGCTTTTAACCAAGCAGCGGTCTTTTTTTGTTTTGTTTGCTCGGTATGGGTGGTGAAATGATAAAAAAGATGGCAAACTGTTGTTTTCATTAAAAAAACACATATCTTTGTTTAATTATACGAATATAACCTACTTTTTGTAAAGTTTTATTTATGTTTTAAAAATATTTACAGAGAAAAACTAGGTATAAACAGGCGTACGTATATACCGAGTTTAAAGTAAAAAGTTGCTGGATGAGCGACTAAGACAGTTTATCTAATCTTTTTTGATTTATCAACACTACACATAAAAAATGAGTAAAAAATTTCTTCTTCCCATTGTTGCTCTGGCATTAGCTGCCAGCAGTTGTACCAAGCACGATGTGCTAAGTCACAACCAATCAGGATTTGTAGATCCTACTTTAGTA
>JBOFMR010000212.1:0-29481 GCA_051658485.1 Phocaeicola sp. | reverse complement strand
AACCAAATGATGGTAAATCTATTTATTTCCAAGTTCGGTATCAATCCAAACTCAAAGAAAAATCACAAACTTGTCAAAGAACTATTGCTCTACGGAACTAAAGCGGCGTAAAGTTAATCAAAACTTAACGAACTATTGTTCTTAAATCTAGTTATAAAAAGAGTGACCATTCACCTGCAAGGTATAACCCTGCAAAATGAAGTACGTAAAGCCAATGGTAGGCTGCTATCCACCACATTACATCACCTTACTTACTATAGCTCCTCTTTCGTTTTTCTTAGAAGAGAAGAGGCTACACTCGCAACTTAGGGGAGAAGGACTAGACGAAAGCCGAAATAGCTACTACGATAATCAGCATCACGGTAACCGCGGGCAGACGACAGACTATAACACTCACTATCCCTAGCACCACCACCTCGCACTATTCGCTTGGAACCACTTCTAGGGCCAGTAGGATCCGATTGAGAAGCATCGCTATAACTACCATACCAATCCAAACACCACTCCCACACATTGCCACTCATATCACAGATTCCTAACTCATTTGATTTATTCTCACCAACAAAATGAAGGTTATTATACAAAGCAGGCAAGTCATCGTTATACCAACCCACTTCATCCAAGTCATTACTACCCGCATACATAAAACCTTGACTCTCCACTCCACCCCGAGCAGCAAACTCCCACTGAGCCTCCGTAGGCAAGGAGAAGGTTTTACCTGTTAAACGATTGAGCTCCTTTACAAACTCTTGACAATCATTCCAACTGACATTCTCTACAGGATAATTATCCCCTAGTTCGTTTACATTAGGGATGCTACCCATCACCACTTTCCACAAAGCTTGGGTAACTTCGTATCTACCTATCAAGTAAGGAGAGAGGGTAACCGAGTGAACAGGCTTCTCATCGCTGTCATCATTAGCCAATTGATTTTGGGCAGCACCCATCTCAAAAGTACCACCATCTACACGAATCATATCAAAAGAGAAACCATTTACGCTAAAAGTTTTTCCATTTTTACGTGCAAGCCTATCATTGGCTTCAGCAATTAATTTATCACGTTTAGCCTCAACTGCGGCTTCAGCCTCAGCAGCCTTAATGGCAGCCTCCTCTTTGGCTTTAGCAACTAACTTTTCGCGTTCAGCCTCAACCTCTAACTCATACGCGAGTTTTTTCCGAATTTTCTGATTGCATCGATCTACCCAGTCAATAAGTTCAGCCTCTTTATTAGGATAGGTTGTTAAGAGAGATTGAAAACAAGAACGTGCTTCTTTATATTGCTCTTCACTAAACAGAGATGTAGCAACTTGAAGGGATTCACGATACTTAACAACAAAAGAGTAGTAAGTACAAGCCCCAATTATAGCAACTAAAGAAGCTGCAACAAACCAAAGAGAACGACGTCTACCTCTTTTATTACCAATGGACGCTACAGAAGAAGGAGTTGACAACAATGTCAAGAACTCCTCCACGCACTGTGGACGATCCTGCCTGCGAAACTTCATAGAGCTTTCAATAGCTGATCTGCTACCACTAGACAAAGAGACAGGTAAAGCAGGAACACCCAATTCCATCACCTCATTCGCATCGGGAGGGGTTAATCCAGTTACCAACTTGTAAAAGGTAGCACCCAAAGAGTAAATATCCGTAGCGGGAGAGAAAAAGCTAACACCACCCACCTTGTACTGTTCCAAAGGAGCATAACTCGTACTAACACCCACAGGAGTGGTACTGGTTTGACTAACACCCGTATCACAAGATTGAGTCAAACCAAAATCAGTCAATACGACATGACCCTCCTTGTGAAGAAGAATATTGCTCGGTTTAATATTTAAGTGGTTCATCTGTTGTCCATGAATGGATTGCAAGAGAGAGGCTACCTCACCTATGTAGCGCAGTGCGATCGATTCAGACAAAGCACCGTCACGATTCACTATTTCAAGCAAAGAGCCTCCATCGACATACTCCATCACATAGTAAGCCGTGTCATTCTCTTCAAAGACATCGTATATCTGAATGATATTGGTATGATTCAACTGCGCAACCAATTGTGCATCCTTTATAAACTTCTGGCGATAACAAGCAATCAATTCTCGATTATTCTCCGTACCAATCGCTACATATAAACCATCTGAAGAGCGGCCACAATACTCCTGCATAAAAAACTCTTTGATACAAACCTGACGGTTTAAATCTGTCTGAATGGCTAAGTAGGTGATGCCAAAAGCACCTTGCCCCAACCGTTTCTCTATTCTATAACGGCCATCCTTCAAAAGGGCGCCAGCATGTAAATCCATATAACTAAATATTAAAAGAGTACGTTCTATTATTTTGTTAGCAGAGCACTCATTACAGGAGTGCTCAAGCCAGTGACAGGTTGCTGTCCAATTCCATTGCGCTATCTCGCAACCTACCGTGAGTTCTTTTTCCCCTTTTAGTTTAGGCTAACAAAGGGTCTATTACCAATTTAGGGAAGAAGGACCAAACGTAAACCGCAGTTGAGGTCAAAAGCATAACCAACAACATAGGTGATACGACAAGATACCCGAGCCTCCGTTGAAACTTCCCCGTTGCTACCACCACGTAATATGCGACGTTTCCCTCTGTTTGCTCCAGTAGGATTCGATTGAGAAGCGCTACTGTAATCACCAGACCAGTCCGAACACCACTCATAGACATTTCCACTCATATCACAGATTCCTAACTCATTAGCTCTCTTCTTGCCAACAACATGGGGTTCTCCACCAGAGTTATCATCGTACCAACCCACTTCATCCAAATTATTACTTCCCGCATACTTAAAGCCTTTACTCTTTACACCACCCCGAGCAGCAAATTCCCACTGAGCCTCCGTAGGTAAAGAGAAGGTTTTACCAGTTAATCGATTGAGTTTCTTTATAAACTCTTGGCAAGTTTTCCAACTAACTCCTGCTACAGGATAGTTATCACCCTGCTCATTCTCTATAGAATTACTACCCATCACGACTTTCCACAAATCTTGAGTAACTTCATATCTACCTATAGAATAAGAAGAGAGGGTAACCGAGTGGACGGGCTTTTCATCATTCTCAGCATCAGCACCCTGTTCTGATGTAGCACCCATTTGAAAAGTACCACCATCCACACGAATCATATCAAAGGAGACACCCTTTACTGTAAAAGTTTGGTAATTTCCACGTGCAAGCCTATCATTGAATTCAGCAATTAATTTATCACGTTTAGCCTGAGCTTCAGCAGCTAATCTATCACGTTCAGCCTTAACTTCTAATTCATAAGCGAGTTTTTCCCGAATTTTCTGGTTGCATAGATCTACCCAATCAGTAAGTTCAGCCTCTTTATTAGGATAGGTTGTTAAGAGAGATTGAAAGCAGGAACATGCTTCTTTATATTGCTCTCCACTAAACAGAGAGGTAGCAACTTGAAGGGATTCACGATACTTAACAACAAAAGAATAGTAAGTAGAAGCCCCAATTATAGCAACTAAAAAAGCAGCAACAAACCAAAGAGAACGACGTCTACCTCTTTTATTACCAATGGACGCTACAGAAGAATGAGCTGGCAACAATGTCAAGGACTCCTCCACGCACTGTGGACGATCTAGCCTACGAAACTTCATAGAGCTTTCAATAGCTAATCTGCTACCATTGGACAAAGAGGCAGGTAAAGCAGGAACACCCAATTCCATCACCTCATTCGCATCGGGAGGGGTTAATCCAGTTACCAACTTGTAAAAAGTGGCACCCAAAGAGTAGACATCCGTAGCGGGAGAAAAAGAGCTAACACCACCCACCTTGTACTGTTCCAAAGGAGTGTAACCCATACTAATCTCCACAGGAGTAGTACTCGTTTGACTACTACCCACATCATAGGATTTGGTCAAACCAAAATCGATCAATACGACATGGCCCTCCCTATGAAGAAGAATATTGCTCGGTTTAATATTCAAATGGTTTATCTGTTGCCCATGAATGGCCTGCAAGGCAGAAGCTACTTCACCAATGTAGCGTAACGCAAGCGACTCGGGCAAAGCACCGTCACGATTCACAATTTCAAGCAAAGAGCATCCATCGATATACTCCATCGCATAGTAAGCTGTATCATTCTCTTCAAAAGTGTCGTAAATGCGAATGATATTGGTATGATTTAGCTGAGTAATCGCTCGTGCTTCCTGCATAAACTTCTGGCGACAACGAATAATCAACTCTCGATTAATCTCTATACCAATCATTACGTGTAAACCATCTGAAGATCGATTACAATACTCCTGCATAAAAAACTCTTTGATGCAAACCTGACGGTTCAAATCTAGCTGAATGGCTAAGTAGGTGATGCCAAAGCTATCTTGGCCCAACCGCTTCTCTATTTTATAACGACCACCCTGCAAAAGGGTGCCAGTATGTAAATCCATAAAAATAATTTGTATCGTGTTAATATCTATAGCCTGAGATAACCTTGTGCTTGTTAATAAAGGTGGCAAGTTACTTAAAAGCAAACGAAGTACAAAGAAAAATAAAAAAAAGGCGAAACAAATTCACATTTATGTAACCTACGTAAATACGGCTAAATGAGATTTTTAATAAAAGGGTACTATCCAAATAGATTATTCTCGTAAAAGAGTGCTAATCAAACGAGTAATAGTGACAACAGTCAGGTAGAAAAAAAATCTGTTTCAGGGGGAATAGCAGAGTCTGTTTCAGTTAAATCCAAGCTAAAGTTATATCTAAGAGAGTTGGTAAAATAGAACTACCTTCAGCTCCTTAAGAAAGATTTGAGAAAGAAATAAAAAAACTCGTCACTTATTTACGTAGAAAAAGAAACCTAAACAGAACTTTTAAACTATCTATTTGTTTATTAAGCAATATATCTATATATTCGCAAAAAATCTTTAAATGAAAAACAAACTTATTTCTACTCTGTTATTTTGCCTACTAGGAGTCATAACCCTGCATGCACAAACTGTTACCTACACCATACGTGGTAAAGTTATTGATAAACAGAGCCGAAAAGCGATTCCCTACATCAATGTGGTATTGGAAAAGAATAAAAGTATCGGCGCATCAACTGACTCGCTGGGAATATTCGAGGTAAAAAAGGTACCACCAGGTATTAGCCGTTTTATCGCTAGTTCAATTGGATACAAACCAACTATTACAGCAGAATACATCATCTCCTCCAAAACTCCTTTTATTGAAGTAGAAATAGAAGAGGATAATCAAGCATTGGATGAGATTACTGTGCGCCCCGAACGTAGCCGATACTTTGTAGAAAGCCCAATAAGCTTACACACCATTGGCCTCAAAGAGATAGAGAAAAGTCCCGGTTCCAATCGAGATATCTCTCGCATCGTACGCTCATACCCAGGTGTCGCCTTCTCCCCTGCAGGCTATCGGAACGATCTCATTATTCGAGGAGGTGGACCTGCCGAAAACCGTTTCTATATGGATGGTATCGAAATTCCTAACATCAATCACTTTGCGACACAGGGGGCGTCGGGTGGTCCCGTGAGCCTAATTAATGCTGACTTAGTAAGAGAGATTAGTTTTTACACGGGAGCATTTCCGACCAATCGATCGGGAGCCATGAGTTCTGTACTCGATTTTAATTTGCGAAATGGAAGTTTGGAGTCGCAATCACTCAAAGCAACCCTCGGAGCATCAGAGGTTTCACTCAGCGGAAGTGGTCACTTGAACTCAAAAACAACCTACCTTTTCTCGATACGCCAATCCTACTTGCAACTACTTTTCAAAGCATTAGGTCTCCCCTTCTTACCCAATTTTATAGATGGGCAGTTCAAGTTGAAATGGCAACTGACTCCTGCTGATGAATTGTCGGTGATGGCTATTGCTGGATTTGACAAAATGAAGCTAAATACTGACGAGAAAGGCGAAGAGGCTGAATATTTATTGAGCTATCTACCCGAGATTAACCAAGAGACCTACACAGTGGGTGCGACTTATAGACATTATGGGGAAAGAGGTAGTCAACATCTGTTCGTAAGCCATAGCTATTTAAACAATCGCAACCTGAAGTATAGAAATAATGATGAAACAAGTGAGGAAAATCTAACTCTCCGCTTGCGATCAACAGAACAGAAGAGCTCGTTACGAGGAGAGAATTGGATGAATCGAGGTAATTGGACATTTAAACAAGGAGTAGAACTTAATTACATTCAATATGCAAATGACTCTTACCAAAAACTCTTTGTGAACCAAACAGTCACGAGTCAATACCAGACAGCACTGAAATTTGCCACGTGGGGATTTTTTGGTTCAGCCAATTACACTTCACCCAACAACCGATACACCGCTTCAATGGGTATCCGAGCCGATGGGGCAGATTATGGTTCACTACGCAACCCTCTCAAACATCTCTCGCCACGTTTCTCTAGCAGCTATCAACTGACAGATATGTGGTCACTTCGAGGGAATATAGGTATCTACTACCAACTCCCTCCATACACGGCTTTGGGTTATAAGAACAACGAAGAGTTACTAATCAACAAAGAGTTAAAATACCAACAGGTCACCTCAGGTAGCATAGGTACAGAGTTCAAACCCAGTGCTGCTTTGGCTCTATCCGTAGAGGCTTTCTATAAATATTACCGAAACATACCACTCTCTATCGCCGATCAGATTCCTTTGGCTTGCAAAGGGGATGATTATGGAGTCACTGGAAATGAGCCATTAACATCCACTGCATTGGGTGAAGCATACGGTGTAGAGCTTTCAGCTAAATGGAGCATTCAAAGCTTCAGTGCAACCAGTGCACTTACAGTCTACAAGAGTCAATATCGCGCCAATAAAGAGAGCAATTACATTTCATCGGCGTGGGACAATAACTTTATTTTAAATACCAGTGGCGTATGGGAGCTACCCAAACATTGGAGCATTGGTGGAAAACTTAGTTTTATAGGAGGTGCGCCTTATACCCCTTATGATGAAGAGAAGAGTGCGCTTGTAGAGGCATGGGATGCACAAGGAAGAGCCTATTATGACTATAGCCGATACAATACAGAAAGACTACATAACTTTATGCAATTGGATATGCGAGTGGATAAAAATTTCTATTTCAGGAAGTGGCGATTGGGGTTATATGTTGACATCCAAAACATTTTAGGTAGCAAATTGCAAACACCTGATGCACTTATTAGCACAGGAAAAATAGAGAACCCAGAAGCACCTATTTCGGAACAGCGCTATGTTATGAAAAAAATCAAACAAGAATATGGAACGATACTCCCTACCATTGGAATTACGGTGGAATTTTAAGATAGAAGGGCATCCCTTGGGGATGCCCTTCTATCTTATGAATAATCTGCATGCTATGACTTGACTCATCAAATCTTATAAGATGACAGCAAAGTCATCTCTATATAAAACTTATTTATTGGGCAACAGGTTAACTGTTAAACCTACACAGTAGCATTAGAATGGCAATCAACGACCTACACAAAGAGCATAAATAGTAGAATAAAAAAATCTTCCTATCCTTACTGTTAAATGGCTTGTGATGAATCGGACCTTAAAATGCGACTAAGAGCGGAAAAGTTTCTCTACTTCCTCCTCTTTCCATACGGATAAAACAATCTTACCGTCAGGTGTGTAGTTAGGAGTAGCTACAGAAAAAAGCTGATCAACTAACTCATTCATTTCACAATTGGTTAAAATCTGTCCTGGTACAATGGCAGCAGCTTTTGCCAACGTTAAAGCCAAGGTACTTTGTAGGTCATCTTTCACTTTACACCCTTTTTCAATAGCTGTATGCACCATATTTTGAATAAGCTCTTGTGGGTTTAACCCCTCAATACCTGCAGGTACACCTTGAATGGCATAACTTCCTCCACCAAAATCACTCAATTCAAAACCTAAAAAAGAGAGATCTTCCAACAAGCCTTGTAATACATGTACTTCAGAAGGAGGAACTTGAATAATATCGGGGAAAAGCAGGCCTTGGGTGATACCCTGACGATTCATAATTTGTTGCAGATACTTATCGTATAAAATACGGATATGTGCCCGCTGTTGATCAATAATCATTAAACCCGATTTAACAGAAGTCAAAATATAGCGTCCTTTAAATTGGTAATGCTGTATAGAGTTCTCCTTTATTGACTCCTCCATCTGCTGATAAAGTGTAGTTTGCTGGTTGGGGGTCTCCTCTGAACCTCCAAAGCCACCTACAAAATTGTCGCCATCCTCTTCATAATCCTCTGGAGGTGCAGAGGGAGATGTAGAAGAGGAAATACCACCTCCGTAAAAAGCCTCCCAACCTGAAGAAGAAGATTTAGGGGCATACGAAGAGGCGCTAGAAGATGAAGAGGCAAATGGGTTGTAGGAGGATCTTTGAGGCGCAGGAGTTCCTTCAACACCAGTTGTAGGTGCAGGGATAAAAATGGGAATATCAGGCATCCCCTCCGTGTCAAAGTCAATAGAGGGTACTGCATTAAATTTACCCAATGTCTCCTTGACAACAGCAGCTATAATTTGCCAAATGGCTTGCTCATTCTCAAACTTGATTTCAGTCTTTGTGGGATGTATATTAACATCAATATTTGCTGGATCTACTTCTAGGTATATAAAGTAAGATACCTGATCACCGGGAGCTATCAATTGGCTATAAGCCTCCATAACAGCCTTGTGAAAGTAGGGATGTCGCATGTAACGACCATTAACAAAGAAAAATTGACGGGCACCTTTCTTACGCGCAGATTCAGGTTTACCTACAAATCCAGAAACACGAATCATCGTGGTATCCACCTGTAAAGATAGAAGCTCTTGATTTATCTTCTTTCCGAAAATTCCAACAATTCGTTGTCGCAATTGACTAGGCGAGAGATGAAATACTTCAGTCTCATTGTGAGTAAGCGTTAGTCCTACTTCAGGATTAACCAATGCAATGCGTTCAAACTCAGTTAAGATATTACTCAGCTCGGTCTGATTTGATTTTAAGAATTTACGCCTAGCAGGGACATTGAAAAATAGATTTTTGACGGCAAAGTTACTCCCTTTTGCACAAGATATTGCCTCTTGATTCTCTATTTTAGAGCCAGCTATCGTTATAGAGCTTCCCAACTCTTCTTCAGCAGTTCGCGTGCGTAGCTCAACCTGTGCCACTGCAGCAACCGAAGCCAATGCTTCACCTCTAAATCCCATGGTACTCAGTGCAAACAAATCGGCTGCTTCACGTATTTTTGATGTAGCATGCCGTTCAAAAGCAAGCCTTGCATCAGTTTCAGACATTCCCTTTCCATCGTCTATAACCTGAATGGAAGTTTTACCTGCATCAACGACTACTACATCAATGTGAGCGGCACCTGCATCAATAGCATTCTCTACCAACTCCTTTACAACTGATGCTGGACGCTGTATAACCTCACCAGCTGCGATTTGATTGGCGACAGAATCAGGTAATAAACGTATAATATCACTCATAACCGGTCGATTTCTATGAAAAATTAAAGTTACCCGTAATTAGGTAATGTAACACATAAATTAAGACTCCGAGTGCTATCAACATAACACCATAAGTCAGTGGTCTTTTACCACTCTCCTTACGTCGTTTCAAATGCTTTGTTCCTTCTACAAATTTCCCGCGAATATTCTCAGGGTTAAATTCAGTAGAGGGTTCACTCATTCCTAACGCCACCTTAGCGTTCTCTTCTATCTTATTCAACTTCTCTTTCCGCTCATTTACATAAATGTACTGATGCTGAAACGGACGAGGTTTATTCGAAGGAAACATTCCCATACTGATTATTTTTTAGGATGAAACAAATCGTGATTAGGCAAAGGAGCACTGCTACGAATATTCTTCTTCAACTCTTGTCCTTCTCTTTTTCCTCTCCACTCAAAGATATCTTCTTTGCTCAGCGGACGAATGTAGTCAAACCAAACAAAACTTTCTAATCTCATTTTATCGGATGGAATCTGTGTCATGGGATAAAGCGTTCCATTTGATTTGGGACTCATCACCATCCGCTTCATTTTTTGCTTTTCCAAGTAGATTTTCAAAAGACTCGTTTCTGAAACATTCATTCCTATAAATCCTCCCCCCTCTTCAGCAGGGTAATAGATGAGTCGTACAGACCCTATCACGTCCACCTGCCTCATTTCACCTTCTACAAAATAAACTTTCATATCCTTACCAGTCACTTGGTTGTAATTGACTGTGTCTAACTTCTCCACTGACAAAGCCTGATTGTGAATATGTGCCCAGTCAATGGTGCTATCATTCATATAAATATAGATGTATTCACCTAGTAATTGCTGATTTTCATTCCACAAAATCGGGTCGTGATAGAGTGTCAAACAGTTGTCTTTAGATGAAAAAACCAAAGAGTCAGCTACAGCTTGTACATCTGTACGAAAGGCTCTAACCTTGTGAAAAGCACGCATTTCACGGTACATCGAATCTGTATCTAAGAAAAGTGTATGTAGCTGAAGAGTATCTGCATGAATAAAAAGGCTATCCCCTTGAGAGTAATCAATGGCTACGGCACTATCGGTAGCATAAGCAAATTTAGTGATTTCATTGTAGTAACAATAATCACCCTTTAGCATATTCTTATTCACTGAATCTGTCATAACAACTCGATCAAAAGCCTCCGTATAAGAGTTTTTCTGGTCGTAATAAAGGCTATCTCCTACCACATTTTTCCCCTCATTGGTCAAGACAGAACGATTTAACAACTCAGCCTGACCCAATTCAGTGTTATAAAAGCCCAGCTCTGAATAGATATGTGTACTATCACTTACAATATTGGATGGACCGACAATATTAGCTATTTTGGTAGCTGTATTGTAGTGGAGTGTATCGGAAGTAAGTTCAAATTGGGGATTAACCAATTTAACATCGTAATTAAAAACAGACTCCTTGGTATCTGGACTGTACTGTCCCCACACAGAGGTAAGTACGTTTTCTTCATCCAATAACATACCTCCGTCAAAATAGTAACCAATATTTGCTACTCGGTCATAGTTTAAACTATCCGTTAACAAAGTAGTCGTTTTATTCTCCATCTTTACGTTGTGGCGCACCTCGGTTATTTGTGTATTACCATTGTAAAAAAGGTAATCACCATATAGGAACAGAGTATCTCCTTGTACCATTCGAACTGGATTGGGTTTAGAGAAGGCTTCCAGCGAATTCTTAGCCTCATAAAAGCAGGCACTGTCACAATACATATAGACGCTGTCGTGTCTAAAGACGACATTACCTACCAAGATTTGTGCAGTCGGATCGGGGTTTTTAGCACTCTTTTTCAATACATCGGCATGTAACAGGAAGACTTTACTTTTAGCCGTTTGCTGTGTAGCACCTTGCTGAGAAGGATTTACCTGTGCCAATAAACAAAAACCAAACAGACATAGGGTACTGAATAAAAGTACCCTATGTCTGTTTGAAATTCGATTCTTTTTATTTTTTTCAAGCATATTTTATAACGATGAATCGATTATTATCTTACCCATCCTGGGTATTTAAAGTCATAATTTCTCCACTTCTCATTGATGCGAACGTAGGTTTTTTGTTGTTTTTCCTTTATCCACTTCTCGATTTTCTCTTGGCCACGTTGCTCTTCTACGATGCTTTTTAAACGTTGGTAATCCTCAGTAATGGTAGCTTTGTGCCCATTGATGCGACTTTTTAGCTTCACAATAACACAGACCTCTTTCCCTTTGTTATTGAGCATTGTAAAAGGTTTTGAGAGCTCTCCAATATTCATTCCTTCAACAGCACGAGCGATTTCTTGAGAAACTTGCGCTAAATCTTTCATTTCAAAACGAGCCGTTCCTGTTTGAGGATTTGCCATTAAGCCGTGGTTATTACGAGTATCTTTATCTTGAGATATATAGGTTGCTGCCTCCTCAAAAGAGAATTTTTGGTTACGTATATCATCTGCTATGGAATCCAATCGAAGCAGTGCTGCCTCAATATCTTCATCATCCACGTGAGGTTTCATTAAGATGTGACGTGAATTTAATCGGTCTCCTCTTTTTTCTATCAGTTGAATAATGTGAAAACCAAACTCTGACTCTACGATTTTAGAAACCTTGGTTGGGTCTTGCAAGTTAAATGCTACATTAGCATATTCAGGTACCAACTCTCCTTTTCCCATAAAACCAAGTTCACCCCCACGACGGCGTGACCCTTCATCTTCTGAATACATACGCGCCAAGGTTGAAAATGCAATTTCGTTTGCATTGACACGATCTGTATACTCACGCAAAGTACGTTTCACGCGATCAATCTCCTCTTGCGGTATTTTAGGCTGAAGTGTTATAATCTGTACTTCAACTTGAGTAGGAATAAAAGGAATACTATCCTGCGAGAGGTCTTTGAAATAACGACGTACTTCAGCAGGAGTTATTTTAATATCTCCAATGATTTTTTGCTGCATTTTCTGTACAATTAAACCATCACGCACATTCTCACGAAGCATTTCACGTATTTGTGTAGAGGTTTTGTTGTAATACTCCTCTAGTTTTTCTTTTGACCCTATTTGATCAATTAACCAAGCAGTGCGTCGCTCTACTTGTTGAATAACCTCTTGCTCTGAGACCTCTAAACTATCAATAACAGCTTGATTTAAAAACAGTTTTTGAACAGCTAGTTGTTCAGGGATAATGGAATAAGGATCCCCCTCGAATTTACGCCCTTCGTATTGCGCATTCAAGCGTTCACTCTCCACATCCGATTTCAAGATAGCCTCATCGCCAACGACCCAGACTACTTCATCAATTACATTATCTTGAGCATATGCCGTGGTAACAGCAAAAAAGGTCAACATCAATGCACATACTCTGATACTTCTTAATTTATTCATTTGAATTCAAATAATAATAACTAATTTCATTTTTGTCTGAAGCTCGCTGATACAATTCATCTTTTATTTGATTGATAAATTCAACACGCTTCATATTCAATAATATTTCTTTTATCTCACCTTCAACCAAATCAATTGGCTTTTGCATACCCTTTCCTAGATAGTTTTCAATATGCAAAAAATAATGAAAAGCACTGTCTTTAGTCTCTACGTCTCTATTCTTCTCTAAATAGCCTAAATCAAGTTCTATTGCTTTAAGAGGTATTTTATTACTCCAACCTGATGCAGGCAACCAATGGTCATAAAAGTAATCGTAACTAACCGCATTACGCAGACTGTATTTTTCCAATTGCTCTACAGCATCAGGGTCATTGCGTTTATACAACTTTCGGACGGCAGACAAATCAGGTGAGCCCAACGGAACTTTAATAAACAATCCCTTAACATAAGGCTCTTCCAACTGAAACAACAGACTATTTTTTACATAATAGGCCTCAATTTCAGCTGCTGTTATTTGATTTGCTAACTTCTGGTTTATCAACTCTTCTTGATAAGTGTGCATAATTAAAGCACGCCGGTAGTTTTCCACCAACCGTTCTATCTTTTCATTGCCCGCAACATTTCCCTTTGCCTTCTCAAAAAAAAGCACATCCTCTATCCAATTTTGAATATAATGTGCAACAAAGAGCGAACTGTCATTTTGACTCAAATTAAGAGGAAGTACAGATTGTAAATCTTCTTTATATAAGAATTGTTTAGAAACTTCCACTAATGGTGTTTTACCCTTATGGTTGTACTCTTCGCTACAACCCATTAAGAGACAAATAGTAGCAAGTAAGATTCCTCCCTTTTTAATCTTCTTCATAACTCTATTTTAATAGGTAACGAAGATAGTGCAATAATTAATTACTTGCACTATTATTAACGGTTTTTAAAACCTCCCTATCTAATTCTACCTTGTATTTTTCTCGTATGAGCCGCAATAATGAGCTTTGATACTCTTTTTGATAATCAGACAGCAACTCTGTTTTAACATCTTCGTAATTGTGTGGCTCTTTCATTTTTTTACCCAAAACAAAACTAAATGGATATTCAGGCAATGAATCATAAGTACCACACCGGAATACCAATCGGTCCACAAAAGGATTTTTCCCGATTTCAAAAAGCCCCATTTCATACAAAATTTCAGGTTTTTGAGAAAGAGTAGTAAGCTCATTTAAAGCCTTTTCCCACATCGAAGAAGGAAGTTTCTTAAGCAGTTTTCTCCACTTCTTATATATTTTCTCATCTTGACAATGAACAACAACACCCTTATAATGGGGATATTCCCAGCGATACTTCTTTTTATTCTTTTTGAAATAAACCTCTAAATCAGATTCTAGAAAGAGAGGAGAGTCACTTTGATCACAGAGAGACTCAACCAATAATGATTCGTAGATTTCTTGAGCACGTTGCTTAAAACCCACACCATTAACATCTACATCTTCGCCAAGCATCTCCGACAGAGAAGAGGGAATGGTGTCACTTGAATCTATCAATTCAACCAAATGAACCCCCACTGGAGAGACAAAAGGCATCGAAAGTTCATGCAATGATAAATCGCTCAAAACAGTTATCCACTCTTGCAAGAAGCCATACAATGGCTTCCAAGTGAGCACTTCCCACTTTAAAGGCTCTACCCCCTCAAGGTGAGTCAAAAACTCACCCCCTTGCAAGAAATTCCCTTTAGGATTCATATTTCGCCACTTCAACATCTTATCCTGAGCCTCTTCACACACACTTTTGTCACTATTTTGCAGCAAAGGATAGCTTAAGTGCGCAACTTTAACCCAACGTTGTGATTGCATACGACACAAATGACTCTTCATCGCTTTTTGCCTCTCTATAGAATGATTAGAAGAGTCTGCTAGATAAGTATTTAATAAACTCTCATAATAATAGTCCATTTGCGTACGGAAGCGAGACAATGTATCAATTTTAGAATCTAATGCATAGCGTATCTTCAACTGATAATCAATGAACTCAACAAGAAAAGAGTCAAGATCAGAGGGTCTGTTTTTTTCAAGCTGAGCTAGAAAAGCAGACAAAGGAACAGGTATACCATCTATACGTAACAAAGCTTCCTCTTGTGCCCTCGCAAAAAGGGAGGAAACAAGAAGAAGCAGTACCATACCGGTTAAACGAATCGGCATTTTAATTCATCTGATTATTGAGGACGACTGTAATTAGGAGCCTCGCTAGTTATTGCTACGTCGTGCGGATGGCTTTCCATCACACCTGCATTAGTGATACGAGTAAATTTAGCCATATGTAGCTCTCCAATATTTGCTGAACCACAGTAACCCATACCCGAACGCAAGCCACCAGTCAACTGATAAATCACCTCATACAAAGATCCTTTGTAAGGAACACGCGCTGCAATTCCTTCAGGAACCAATTTTTTCACATCGCAAGTATTGCTTTGGAAGTAGCGGTCTTTCGAGCCATTCTCCATTGCTTCCAAGGAACCCATACCTCGATAAGATTTAAACTTACGACCGTTAAAGATAATTGTATCACCAGGAGACTCTTCAGTTCCTGCAACTAATGAACCAATCATTACACTGTATCCACCAGCAGCCAAAGCTTTAACCACATCACCTGAATAACGCAAGCCACCATCGGCAATCAAAGGAACACCTGTTCCCTCCAAAGCTTTTGCAACATCATAAACTGCTGTAAGTTGAGGAACTCCCACACCCGCTACTACACGAGTTGTACAGATAGAACCTGGGCCAATACCCACCTTCACCGCGTCCGCACCTGCTTCAACAAGTGCTTTAGCAGCCTCGCCAGTTGCTATGTTTCCAACAACAATATCTACCATTGGGAATGCCGCCTTAGCCTCTTTTAATTTATTAATCACAGAGATTGTGTGACCATGAGCCGTATCAATAACAATTGCATCAGCACCTGCATCAACCAAAGCCTTCATACGCTCCATTGTATCGGCTGTAACACCTACTCCAGCAGCTACACGCAAACGTCCTTTAGCATCTTTACACGCCATTGGTTTATCCTTAGCTTTCGTGATATCTTTGTAGGTAATTAATCCTATTAATTTTTCATCGTTATCGACAACAGGCAGCTTTTCTATTTTGTTTTTTTGCAACAATTGCGCCGCAGCCTCCATATCAATAGCTTGATGAGTAACAATAAGGTTCTCTTTGGTCATTACCTCATCAATGTGTTTCTCCATATGTTTCTCAAAACGGAGATCACGATTGGTCACAATACCTACCAAATGATTCGTATCATCCACTACAGGAATACCCCCAATGTGATATTCTGCCATAATAGCTAATGCATCGCCTACTGTAGATCCTCTCTTTATCGTTACAGGATCATAAATCATACCATTCTCGGCACGTTTTACAATAGCAACTTGATGAGCCTGCTCTGCGATAGACATGTTTTTATGAATAACACCAATACCCCCTTCACGAGCGATTGAAATAGCCATTTTAGCCTCTGTCACCGTATCCATTGCAGCGGTTACAAAAGGTATTTTCAACTCAATATTTCGCGAGAATTTTGTCGTTAAGTCGACTGAATTAGGAAGTACTTCTGAATAAGAAGGGATTAAGAGAACGTCGTCATACGTTAATCCGTCCATTACAATTTTATCTGCAATAAATGACATAGGGTTATGCTTTTTTGAATTTTATTGCGTGCAAATATACACTTTTTATTCGAGATACAAAAACTCTCTTTTTGTTTTTCATAGACGAGACAAACTAAAAGCTAAAAAAAACGATAAGATGGATACTATCTGTGTCCACCTTATCGTTTTAATAAGAATCAGTTCTAAAAGAGTCAACTACTGTTGTTGCTACATCTCTATCAATCAACGATAGGATACCAGCGAGAGTGATTCATTAGTTTGCCATCTCAGAAATAAATTTGATGCGCACCAAGCGAATTTCATCTTCGCTATAGTCGCGACCTAACTCTTCCATAGCATCCTCTATTTTATCAGTTGTTGATTCTTTAAAGTAATCATAAATATCTTCCATATGATCTTCGTCCATAATCTCATCCAAGAAATAGTCAATTGACAATTTTGTACCCGAATAGACGATAGCTTCCACTTCATCCAACAACTCAGAGAACTCCAATCCTTTTGAGACTGCAATATCATCTAAAGCAACTTTTCTATCTATACTTTGAATAATAGAAACTTTGATCTTCGACTTGTTGGCAACCGTCCGCACACGTAAGTCTTCTGGACGATCGATTTCATTCTCTTCACAATGTTTCTTTATTAATACACAGAAATCCTGACCATAACGTTTTGCCTTTCCAGCGCCAACACCTGGTATGTTTTGCAACTCATCGAGCGTTATAGGGTAAATAGTAGCCATCGCCTCTAAAGAAGGATCTTGAAAAATCACATAAGGAGGCACATCTAATTTCTTAGATAACTTTTTACGCAAATCTTTAAGCATCGCATACAAGCCTGGATCAACTGCACACGAATTTCCTCCACGCAATTGAACCTCCTCATCTTCCTCTTCAAAATCGTTGGCTTCAACTATTTTGAACGACTTTGGCTTTTTCAAAAACTTTTTCCCTTCAGCTGTTACTTTCAGTAGACCGTAATTTTCAACATCCTTACTTAAATAACCGGCAATCAAAGCTTGATGAATAACCGCATTCCACACCTTATCTTCTTCACCCATACCCGACCCAAACATTTCTAAATCTTCATGTTTGTGAGCCAATACCTCTGTTGTTTCTTTTCCTAGTAAAAGATCAACAATATAGTCTGATTTGAAATTTTCTTTTACAACTATGATTGTTTCAATCACAGTGCACAACGAATCCTTAGCTTCCACTTGCTTTTTAGGATTTAAACAGTTATCACAATTACAACAATTCTCTTCTGTATATTCTTCGCCAAAATAGTGTAACAGAGCCTTTCTTCTACACACAGATGATTCTGCATAAGCTGCTGTCTCTAGCAAAAGTTGCCTACCAATTTCTTGTTCTGCCACAGGCTTTCCCTGCATAAATTTTTCAAGTTTCTGCAGATCCTTGGGAGAATAGAAAGTAAGACACCTTCCTTCGCCTCCATCTCGTCCCGCTCGTCCAGTCTCTTGATAATAGCCCTCCAAACTTTTGGGTATATCATAGTGAATAACAAAACGTACATCAGGCTTATCAATTCCCATCCCAAAGGCAATGGTCGCTACAATAACTCCCACATCTTCCTTTAAAAAAGAGTCTTGATTGGCTGTGCGAGCTGCAGAATCCATACCAGCGTGATAAGGCTTTGCATTGATTCCATTCGCCTGAAGTATCTCAGACAACTCCTCCACCTTCTTTCGACTCAAGCAGTAAATGACACCCGATTTTCCAGAGTTAGCCTTAATATATTTAATAATATCTCTATCGACTTGGCTACTCTTTAAACGAACTTCGTAGTATAAATTGGAACGATTGAAAGAGGACTTAAATTCAGTTGCATTTTGCATCCCCAAACTTTTTTGAATATCCATCCGCACTTTCGGCGTAGCAGTTGCCGTTAAAGCAATCACTGGCGCCTCTCCTATTTCATTAATAATAGGTCGTATACGTCGATACTCTGGTCTGAAATCATGTCCCCATTCCGAGATGCAGTGCGCTTCATCTATAGCATAAAAAGATATTTTCACGCTACGTAAGAACTCCACATTCTCCTCTTTAGTTAATGATTCGGGTGCAACATATAACAATTTAGTCTTTCCGGCTAAGATATCAGACTTCACTTGATCAATAGCCGATTTATTCAATGAACTATTAATAAAATGAGCGATTCCATCCTCTTCACTAAAATTACGCATGGCATCCACCTGATTCTTCATCAGTGCAATCAAAGGAGATATGACAATAGCTGTACCTTCCATCATCAGCGAGGGCAGTTGGTAGCACAAAGACTTCCCACCACCTGTAGGCATCAACACAAAGGTATCACGCCCTGCCAATAAATTGCGAATCACAGCCTCTTGGTTTCCTTTAAATACACTAAAACCAAAATAGTTCTTCAGCTCTTCAACTAAGTTAATATTATCCATCATATCTGTAGATTTTCATGAGTTACACTCCTATCAGTCCCTTCAGCCATTTAACAAAGTTAGAAACAACTTTCTAAATCACACGATTTTTATGCGAAAAATGCACACTTCAGAGTGTTATTTATCTCTCTCTATCTTCAAAAACTTGCCTTAATTAGCTCCTACTGACTTTGACAAGAACACCTTTTCAACTTGCATGCGTGCATATTCTAATGTCACGCTATAGTTTTCTACATTTTTAGAAGGTAATTCAAACATACTATCCATAATAATGGATTCTACAATCGAACGCAATCCACGTGCTCCAAGCTTATATTCCACTGCCTTATCGACAACATATTCTAACACCTCGGGCTCAAATTGCAGTTTAACCCCATCCATTTCAAACAGTTTTATATATTGCTTAATAATGGAATTTTTAGGCTCGGTCAGAATATTTCTCAAAGCGGTTCTATCAAGTGGATTTAAATAGGTCAAAACAGGCAATCGCCCTATAATTTCCGGTATCAAACCAAATGATTTTAAATCTTGCGGTGTAATATACTGCATCATATTACTACGATCTACTTTAGCAACATCTTTCGCTGCGCTATAACCTACTACATTCGTATTAAGACGTTGTGCAATTTTTCGTTCAATGCCATCAAAAGCCCCCCCACAAATGAACAAAATGTTCTTTGTATTTACAGCAATCATTTTTTGATCCGGATGTTTTCTTCCCCCTTGAGGTGGAACATTGACAACAGAACCCTCTAGCAATTTCAACAAACCTTGTTGCACGCCCTCTCCACTCACATCGCGAGTAATAGAGGGATTATCTCCTTTACGAGCAATTTTATCAATTTCATCAATAAAGACGATGCCTCGTTCAGCTTCAGCTACATTATAATCAGCCACTTGAAGTAAACGTGTCAAAATACTTTCAATATCCTCTCCCACATAACCTGCTTCGGTAAGCACCGTAGCATCAACGATAGTAAAAGGAACATGTAATAATTTAGCAATCGTTCGTGCAAGTAATGTTTTTCCTGTACCTGTACTTCCTACCATTATGATGTTTGACTTTTCAATCTCAACATCATCTTTGCTGTTTTTTTGTAACAACCGTTTGTAGTGATTGTAAACAGCTACTGCTAAGTAACGCTTGGCATCATCTTGACCAATCACATATTGGTCAACAAATTCTTTGATATCCTTAGGCTTAGGCAATTCACTCAAATTCAAAGATCCCGCTATCGTTTTTTGCTGCAAGGCCTCTTTTACTATTTCGTGAGCTTGTTCCGAACAGGAGTCACAAATATTGCCACTCATTCCTGTTATCAGAAACCCAACTTCATTCTCTGTACGACCACAGAAGCTACATTTCTTTTTATTTTTTATCTTCTTATTCTCTTCCAAATCTATATTACTTAAGTTTATTAGAGAGTTGACGGTTTACGAGAGAGCACCTCATCTACCATCCCATACTCTTTTGCTTCAAGAGCCGTCATCCAATAATCACGTTCTGAGTCTGCCCAGACTTTATCAAAATCAGTATGCGCGTGAGTAGCAACTATTTTATAAAGATCTTCCTTTAACCCTAATATCTGCTTTGCAGTTATTTCTATATCAGTAGCCTGACCTTTTATACCACCCAAAGGTTGATGAATCATCACCCGAGAGTGCGTCAAAGCAGAACGTTTTCCTTCAGTACCTGCAACAAGTAAAACAGCTCCCATTGAGGCCGCTAGACCTGTACAGATCGTTGCTACATCACTATTAATAAATTGCATAGTATCATAAATACCCAAACCTCCGTAAACGGATCCACCTGGCGAGTTTATATACATTGAAATATCTTTAGTTGAATCTACAGAATCCAAATATAACAACTGTGCCTGCATAACATTGGCTGTATATTCGTTTACATCTGTTCCCAAGAAGATAATACGGTCCATCATTAACCTAGAAAAAACATCCATTTGAGTTACATTTAATTGACGCTCTTCTAAAATATAGGGATTTACATAGGATGATTGAGATTTTACCACATCATCGAATACCATACTGTTTACTCCCAAATGCCTAGTAGCATATTTCCTAAAATCATTCATAATTTTACAATCGTATTTAGATTAACAAAAAAAGGCTTCTAACCTCCATCTCTTATTCAGCAAAAGTAATAAAAAAGATGAATTTACGTCATCACTTTCGCTCAATAAAAAAAAGATTTTGTTAAAAGCCTCTTTCTGCCACAGAATAGCCAATAGCTACCTCTATTTTATTCAAACAATTTGTTGAAATCTTCCATTGAAACTGTTTTATAGTTCAATGTTGCTTTAGTTTTCAGAGCAATAGCTAGTTTGCTTTCAACAGCACGACTAACTAAATTTTCTACTGTTTCTTTTTTGTTTAACATTTCCTTCGCATAGTTTTCTAAAACTTCATCAGGAACATTCAACATACCATATTGTGCAAATTGAACACGAGTTGCCTCTTTAGCCATCTCAATAACATCAGCCTGCTCAACCTTGATTTCATTTGTCGTAACCAACTGCTCTTTAATTAGATGCCAAGTCAACTCCTTAATGCTATTTTCATAATTTTCATCAAGATATGCTGCATCTTTATCTGCGTTGTTCATATGCATAATACGCTTCATCAACTCATCGTTAAATTCTAATTTACCGATTTTTGCTTCAAGGTGCGTACGAGCATCAATCAAGAAACGATAGTCGCTATCCGAGCTAAATTGAGTAGAAATTCCCTCTTTAATTTTTGCACGAAACTCCTCTTCTGTCGTTACGGTACCTTCACCAAAGACTTGATTAAACAATTCTTGGTTTAGTTCTGCTGGGACCGCACGTGTAATCTCTTCTACTTGAAAGCTGAAATTACCAGTCAATGTAGCTACCTCTTCTTTTTGAACTTTCAATAAAGAAGAGATTTCTGCTTCATTACCACCAAAAGCTTCCGATGGGTTAAACACCAAAACATCATTCACTTTAGATCCTGTAAAAATAGCTTTTTGAGCATCATTTTTCATATAAGAAGGCATCATAACTGCACCCTCAACTTGAACACCACCTTCTTTAGTGCTGCCATTTTCGTCAAGTTCTGCAATTAAACCTTTCAACATATCTTTATCTTGATACTCTTGTACCTTTTCGTGCTTAGCCCCACGCTGAGTATACATAGAGATTTGTTGCTCTACAAGTTCCTCAGTAATCTCAATTGTATAATAATCAAGAGTATCTTCTGCTGTAATTTCAGCTTTAAATTCAGGTGCCATTGCAAGATCAAAAACAAACTCATACGAATCAGCATCATAATCAATCGGCTTCATCGATTCACTAGGAAGTGGTTGACCTAAGATATTCACCTTATTTTCTGTCAAATATTCGTATACTTTGTCTTGCAACATTTTGTCAATTTCTTCTGCCAAAACAGTCTTACCGTATTGTTTTTTCACAAGAGCCATAGGAACCATTCCCTTGCGGAATCCTGGTACAGTAGCACTCTTGCAATATGATTTCAACGTTTTTTCTACATTTGCATGGCAATCTGCGCTGTCAAGCGTCACAGTAAGTAAAGCACTTACCTTATCAACATTTTGTAATGAGATATTCATTTCTGACTTGTTTTTATATGATAATTATTAATTTTCAATTCTATAAAAGGAGATGCAAAATTAGTGTTTAATATAACAAATGCAAAGCAGACAAGCTAAAAGTTTATAATTGAAAGAAGTAAAGTAAAGAGAGATGTATTCAATTTAATTTGGCAGAACGACTCATTAGCATCTCAAAAACTACAGAGTTAAGTCATTTCTATTACAACAAAAAGCACTTATCGAATATAATCATTGCTTCTTTATAAAATAAAGAGACATTCATCTTGCACAATCAAATATTATACCTTTCTTTGCGTCTGATTAATACTTCCTGAAATAGAGAGGGGTTAATCAGAGATTATTCTTAATTTTATTTATTTTTATTTTCATTTTTATGAATATGTATGTTGGAAACCTTAACTACCGCGTTAAGGAAGGAGATTTAGAACAAGTGATGGCAGACTATGGAACAGTTACTTCTGTAAAAGTTATCAAAGACCGTGAAACTGGCAAATCTAAAGGATTCGCTTTTATCGAAATGGAAAATGACGCAGAAGCAGCTCAAGCTATGACAGCACTTAATGGTGCAGAATTCATGGGTCGTCAGTTGGTTATTAAAGAAGCATTACCAAAACAATAATGTTATAGTATAACTGATACATAAGGAGAAGGGTGGAAAAATTAAATTTTCCACCCTTCTTTTATTTTAATACAAAATGAACTGTATCAACCACCAACGAAAAATATAGTGTCAGAATATTCTAAACAACAATAATACGACTATCACTATCCGCTAGAATAGATTCATTACTAGACTCTTTTACAATTGAAACTCTTTACGACGCAGCACAAAATTGGTACCCAAATATTTCTCTCGAACAACCTTATTTTCAGCTAGTTCTTCAGGAGTACCTTGAAATAAAATGCGCCCTTCAAATAAGAGATAGGCTCTATCCGTTAACCTCAACGTCTCTAAGGCATTGTGGTCGGTTATTAAAATACCAATATTTTTATCTTTGAGCTTCCAAACGATCTGCTGAATATCTTCTACTGCAATAGGGTCCACACCTGCGAAAGGCTCATCAAGCATTATAAATTTAGGATTGATAGCTAAACAACGTGCTATCTCCGTGCGGCGACGTTCTCCACCGGAGAGTTGATCACCCAAGTTTTTACGCACCTTCTGAAGTCTAAATTCAGCGATTAGACTCTCTAGCTTATCCTTTTGATACTCTTTAGTCGTATCTGTTAATTCCAAGACTGAAGCAATATTATCCTCAACACTCATTTTACGAAAAACAGAAGCCTCTTGTGCCAAATATCCAATTCCATTTTTCGCACGCTTATATACTGGATACTTTGTAATTTCCAAATCATCTAGAAAAATATGTCCTTCATTAGGAACAACCAAACCTGTAGTCATATAAAAAGAGGTCGTTTTTCCTGCTCCATTAGGTCCTAGAAGCCCCACAATTTCTCCTTGCTTCACATCGAAAGAGACGTGATTAACGACTGTACGCTTCCCATATTTTTTAACTAGTTCTTCAGCACGAAGAACCATTCTCTTCACCTCGCTAGTATCTTGTTTCTTTTCTAATATTTGTTCTGACATAGTTTCATTTTTCTTAATTTCAACTTGTAAATGCAACTTTGAAAGTTAGGATGGTTGCATGGGAAAAGATTAAAAAATATTTTTCAGTAAAGTAAAGAGAGAAAAAAAAATCTCCTTCAATCTACTGAATGGGTAAATAGAACGATCTCTACCTCTCTCCGTCCAAAGACTTAGTTGCAGATATTAAAACATTTAACCGAACAGCAAAGGTATACCATTTTTGCGATGTTACAAACAGCGTAGAGACAAAAATATATAGTCACAACCATTGAAGTAAATAAAAGTAGCTGAATCGGGAGCTTAAACGTAAACGTGATATACGTAGTGGCAAATATGCCATAAATTTAGCACATTGCAAATTCAGTCAACGGGATTCAGATACATAGAAATAAAAAAACAAGTTAGGAAACTATCAAAGAAAATATTTAAATCCAATCAGATTTTTGACAAAAACAAAAGAGAAGAGAAAGTACTCATTTATCACGAAACTACTCCTATCTAGATTATAGAAGAAAAAAACAAAAAGAAGGTGACCTTCATAAACGCCTAAAGCGGCAGAGAGACAAACATACCCAAATTATAAATCAAAGAATACACGGTTAGATTGTGTATTTCAAAGGGGACAGGCATTAACGAATAACCAAGCACAGCTAATAAAAAAAACAAGAATCAACTGACTTACAGATAGATACAGCCACAAAAGCGCCTAAAAGTCCTATTATGAATTATAAATGATGGACAAAAAAGAGTATGAATGTGTAAGTCACAAGTAAAAAGGAACCATTCAAACACTAAAGTAATAGCCTAAAATCTGCAAAAGATAAAGATAGTCATGGATACTGTTACAATTTATAATAGCAACGAATTTGCAAAACAGGAGGAGATTGCACGAATATTAGAGATAAAACTCTATTTTTGTAAACCACATCACTCTTGGAAGAGTGGAGTCAACAAAAACACAAACAAGCTTATAAGGCAATAGACAAATGTTTGAACTTTAGTAAAGCAACTAACAAACAGGTAAAATACAGGTAGAAAACATCCTCAACAATCGGCCCATAAAGGGTCTGGACATCAAACAGAAAACCAAACAAATTATAAATCAGGATTCATTTGCATCTGCAAATAAAATTCAGCTAAATTATAAAATAGTATGATAACCTTTTTAGTTTGCCTCCTTATTTTAATAGGCGGTTATTTTTTCTATGGAAATTATGTAGAACGGCTTTTTGTACCTAATGATTCTTCCCAAACTCCTGCCTACACGAAGGCAGATGGGGTAGACTACATAGCCATGCCCACTTGGAAAGTTTTTATGATTCAATTTCTCAACATTGCTGGGCTGGGACCTATTTTTGGTGCCATTATGGGGGCTAAATTTGGAGTCTCCTCCTATTTGTGGATCGTTTTTGGCACACTACTAGCTGGGGGCGTTCATGATTACCTTTCGGGAATGCTCTCTTTACGCAATGGAGGAGAAAGTCTCCCTGACCTTATTGGCCGCTATTTAGGCAATCGAACTAAAAAGATTGTTTGCCTCTTTACTATTTTGCTCCTAGTCTTAGTAGGCGCCGTATTTGTATCGGGCCCAGCGGGATTATTAGCAAAACTGACTCCCGAAACACTCGATGTCAACTTCTGGATTGTTGTCACTTTTTCCTACTACGTTCTTGCTACACTGCTCCCTATTGATAAAATCATTGGGAAAATCTACCCTGTTTTCGCAGTAGCACTTCTTTTTATGGCAGGAGGTATCTTAGTTATGCTTATTTGGCACTTTCCCGTACTACCTGAGTTGACCGATGGATTACAAAACATACACCCCGATAATCTACCAATTTTCCCTGTGATGTTTGTTTCCATTGCTTGTGGCGCCATTAGCGGATTTCATGCAACTCAATCACCCATGATGGCTCGTTGCATGAAAAGCGAGAAGTGTGGAAAGCGTGTATTTTATGGATCAATGGTAACCGAGGGTGTTGTAGCATTGGTTTGGGCAGCAGCAGCTACTTATTTTTTCCACGAAAATGGGATGGAAGAGAGTAATGCATCAGTTATTGTCGATTACATAACCCGCCATTGGTTGGGAAAAGTAGGTGGTTTATTAGCCGTTTTAGGTGTAATTGCCGCTCCCATCACTACGGGTGATACTGCCCTGCGAACAGCTCGCTTAATCATAGCCGACTTTCTTCACATTTCACAAACATCTATCCGGAATCGTTTGATTATCAGCATTCCTATCTTTGCAGCAACGATAACTTTCCTTTTCTACTGCTTAGAAGATAAGAATGGATTTGAGATTATTTGGCGTTATTTTGCACTAGCCAATCAAACACTCTCTGTATTTACCCTTTGGGCCATAACCATCTATTTAGTGGGTGCTCGCAAAAACTACTTCATAACGTTGGTGCCTGCCCTGTTTATGACTGCTGTATGTTCTTCCTATCTTTGTGTAGCTCCCGAAGGCTTTTCACTCTCTGCAGAAGTAGGATATGGAGCGGCTCTAATAGCTGTTCTTCTATCGCTACTCCTCTTTCGAAGATGGTATAAAAAGCAAGTAGTCTAAAAAAATCTTCGATAGCCATTCATAAATTGACTAATTAATTTGTAAATGGCTATCGAAGATGACTTCATTATGAAGAAGAATTATCATCTCTATCTACAATCCTATCCCTTTAGATCGTTTTTAAAAAACTTGAGGGAGAAAACTAAATTGTAAAATTCAGGAGCTCGTAAAGAGATATACAGATTCAATTGTTGCCATATCTTTCAAAAAAGTACTAAAAAACTTTAGCAAATGAATGTAGAGGCTCAAAATCAACTATTCTTTTAAAGGTATATCCACTAAATGTCCTAAATTTGCAAGAAAATTCTATATTATGCTAATCAAACCAATAGCCACTGTAGGAAGATATACCATTCTAATGGGAAGGGTTTTTACACCCCCCGAAAGGTGGCGAATGTTTTTCAAACAATACATCAGCGAAATTGTCAGTTTAGGAATAAATTCCATTGGAATTGTACTTCTTATCTCCTTTTTTATAGGTGCAGTAATCACCATACAAATTCAATTAAACATTAGCAGCCCCTGGATGCCCCGTTTCGTTGTAGGTTATACCACACGCGAAATTATGCTCTTGGAATTCTCATCTGCCATCATGTGTCTCATATTGGCTGGAAAGGTAGGTTCTAATATTGCCTCAGAAATAGGGTCCATGCGTGTTACGCAACAAATTGATGCCCTAGATATTATGGGGATAAATTCAGCTGGCTACCTTATATTACCTAAGATTACTGCATTAATGACGATGATTCCATTTTTGGTTATATTTAGTATCTTCTCAGGAATTATTGGAGCATTTTGTACTTGCTGGTTTGCAGGTATTTTGAGTGCAGAAGACTTGTCTTTTGGACTTCAATATAATTTTAATGAGTGGTTTATTTGGTGTAGTGTCATCAAATCACTCTTTTTTGCCTACATTATTGCTAGCGTATCAGCCTACTTCGGTTATACTGTAGAAGGGGGATCTATTTCTGTGGGAAAAGCAAGTACAGACTCGGTTGTTATGAGTAGTGTATTTATTTTATTCTGCGACTTAATACTTACACAATTATTAATGGGATGATAGAAGTCAAATCACTTTATAAATCTTTTCGCGAAAAAGATGTTTTAAAAGATATCAGCATCACCTTCGAAAAGGGGAAAACGAGTCTAATCATTGGTCAAAGTGGCTCAGGAAAAACGGTTCTCATGAAATGTTTGGTAGGGTTACTAACTCCCGAACGAGGAGAAATCCTATATGACAATCGAAACTTCTTGATGATGAATAAGAAGGAGAAAAAGGATTTAAGAAGAGAGATGGGAATGATTTTTCAGAGTGCTGCACTCTTTGATTCACTATCTGTTCTAGAGAATGTAATGTTCCCCTTAGATATGTTCTCAAATGATACGTTGAGAGAGAGAGAGAAGCGTGCACGCTTCTGCTTGGACCGGGTAAACCTATTGGAGGCAGAAAAGAAATTTCCAGGTGAAATCAGTGGAGGAATGCAAAAGCGGGTAGCAATAGCTAGAGCCATTGCACTACAACCACAATACCTTTTTTGCGACGAGCCAAACTCTGGACTTGATCCTAAAACCTCATTGGTTATAGACGACCTGATTCATGATATTACTCAAGAATATAATATGACTACTGTCATCAATACGCATGACATGAACTCAGTTATGGGAATTGGCGAAAATATACTCTACATCTACCAAGGATGTATGGAATGGCAAGGCACAAAAAATGAAGTATTCGATTCAACAAACGAACGCCTTAATGATTTTATATTCGCATCTGACCTTTTACGTAAAGTAAAGAAAGAAGGTATGAAGCTATAAGTTATCAATGCTTTTCATTGTTCTATTTCCCCCAAGTAACCAATGAGACAATAAAAGAGATCAAGCCTTAAATAGTTATTGCTATTCAGCGCCTCATTTATCCCTATATCTACTATCTACACTTTTAGAAGTGTGGAATACTAGATATAGGGATGTTTTTTATTGGTTTATAGGGGCTCACTCGATACCCCCGGGGCTACACATATATTTTTTTTAGCCTAAAGAGGAAGATCTTTACATCAATTACGGCTCATCCGTAATTGATGTAAAATGGTATTCTTTTTGTTCATTCTGTCGTCTGTTTACCAATCCCTTTTTTAGTATGCTATTACCCTTTTTAGAGAGCCTTAAACTCTCTTCTACTTAAAATAAAAGAGCGGGAAAAGCTTCAATCCTTCACACGCTCTAATTATCAACAGGTTATGATGAAGAGAGTGGAAAAGAGTCTTCACCAAATCTTCACTGAAGAATCTTTATCGACCCCGTTTTTCTTGGGGCCAACTTTTTCAGGTGAGCCATTTTGATTGGTCGCAAAATGTTGAATTGTTCGGAAAAGTGGCTCAAGCAAATGGAAATAGGGGCTATTAAAGGCTCACCCGATAAACCCTGGGGATTCCTTTTAAAATTATTATCTTTGCTGCATGGATACACACGGATTACTACTTTTAGCTCAGGTTGTTTTACCTGCCGATATATTGACACGACTCACGATTACGAAAGTTGAGTCTAACGAGAACAATATTTGCATCTACTTAGATGAACGAGTATCCGAAGAACTCTTAGCTAACATTCAGGTTGAATCTAAGGGCTTCACAGACCCTTCCACTGTTCGCGATTTCCCTATTCGAGATAAAGGTGTTGACCTTGTTGTCCGCCGTAGGAGGTACTACAATAAGTCTACTAATCAAAGCTTCTCTGTTCCCTTTGATGGGCTTAAAGCTGAAGGTGTCCGCTACTCCAAGGAGTTTGCGGCTT
>JBOFMR010000211.1:0-2823 GCA_051658485.1 Phocaeicola sp. | reverse complement strand
TAGGAATCCTAAAATTCATCTATAGACAGCTGTGACTATCTTCATATCTAGTCATGGTGCAAGGTTTTAATCAAGAACATGCAAAAAACCTTGCACTTATGCAATAAAATGAGCACATATAGTATTATAAATCAACTTATTGTCACTTTTTCAGCAGACCCTAATTACTTTCTAATGAATTCGATTGATAGAAGCATTAAGCTCTACCAGACAGCCATCAAGTCCAAACAAGTTTCATTGGGAATTACTTATTCTTTGCGAGTGGTGAACGTTTAATCTAGGTTTACGGTGCCTAAAAATGCCCGATAAAACTTCACCTCCATACCATAGTTCTTGGCAAGAGATACCAACTCTTTGGTGCGCACCTCATCAATTGACCCATCGGCTGTGAGCATACCTATCACTACCCCATCACATTGTAAATTTCCACACTGCCTGATATCCTCCTTCATCACCTCAAATTCCAACTCCGAATAGAGAAAGTTCCCTCCCCGGGGACGAATAATGACATAGAGTTTCAATTGCAGCAGCTCTCTAGCTAACTTGATTTGTCCATAAGAGGGGGTCGTTCCTCCCTCTACAAGGTTGTCGCAAAACTCCACTCGATAGGCACCTGTCTCTTGCGCCATCAAGGCCGATTGGAGTGAATCTACACAAACTTCCAATTGGGTAGGAGCCATTGTTGTGGGATTATCTTCCACGCTGCTTAGGCTATCGTCAGGTTCACCACCAAACTCCTCACCACCAATCTTTTCGGTTGATACTTCAACCACATCACCATCAACTGAACAACTCACATCACAGGGAGGTTCTTCAAGGGGTAATAGTCCCTCTGCACCACCAAGTTGTGCAAGGTAATATTCACTAAAGTCCTTTAAATGTGCAGGTAACTTTTCCTCTTGAATGACGGCAGATAAATTAATAAAATAGCGTTTTAGCTCTTCATAAGCCCTACGACCAGCACTGTCACCATCTGGGAACATATGCAAACAATAACTCTTTAAATCGGCTAAATCGCAGTAGGGTAAGATGGTGGCACTCGGTAGAGCTACAGCCTTTTTACCTGCTGAGAGAAGGGCTAAACAATCGGTTATCCCCTCACTGATGTAGAGATCCTCTCCATCCTCCATTCCCTCCAATATAGGCAAGTTAAAGAGCCTACTCTTTTGAGATGAGACAAATTGGAAACGAGGTGATTCCTGATTTTCACCCAAATAGCGTGACTGTACTCCTACCAACTCACCTTGTTGGTCATAATAGGGAAATATCAAACATGGAGTAAAGATACGTAAGTACAACTTCTTATTTGTCATTTTCACAAATCCACTCTCTTCCAATGTCTCAGGAGAAAAAACTTGGCTCAACTTCTGTACCAATGAGTTCGAATTATCAATTGATACAATCTTTAATTTTTTCACCACATCAGACGAAAGACGACGCTCGGCAAACAAGAAAGCCTCCCCCTCTGCTGTAAGCGAATTATTATCGAGTATCCACTGAGCAACTTCTTTATTAAATAGTTTTCCTTCGCCCATCGTTTCATCCTTCTTCGTTATTTGTCGCGCTTTAAACTTTAGTTTGACTGGCTCATAGAGATCGGAACTTATCGAAAATTGCTCACACAACCAGTTGCATGCCTCGATAAAATTACATCCCGTATATTGAATAACCAAGTCAATTGGGCTTCCACCCTGACTGCAAACAAAACAGAACCATTTTTCACGATTTCTACCGTAAAAAGAGACACTTGGATTATGATCATCGTGCATAAAACACAATGCCTTGTGCTTAAATACTGCCATTCCTAGTTTTTCCGCGACACACTCACAAGAGAGTTCGCGTAACTGAGCTACAACTCGAGTTGATATCTTATTCATAAAATTAGTAGTCTTAGTCTCGTTTTGCTACAGTTAAGAGGGTAGCAAAACGGTCTGAATCAAAATGTAAGCATTACTCTGTTATACAAATTTAAGGTAAACCTAAATAGAAAAAGAGCATCAAATATAGGAGTTGCTTACTCTAAAATTCATCATTTCTTTCAATCGTTTATTTCCTTTCAACTAGCTATTTAGCTGTTCATATAGAACGAATAAGCTAGTGTTGCTTCGGGCCAACTACATTTTTAGCCATAGCTTAAAAACGTTGCGACCAATGCAAATATAGTACAATATAGGAGTAAATCGAGACACTAATGCGGGAATTTGATAAGCTGAAGTTACTTACTATGCAGATACCATATTATTTGTGCAAGTCAGGCTTGCACAAATAATATGGTATCTATAGGGATTTTAATTGGAATACGAGCTGTTCCCCTAACACTAACCAAAAGAAGTCTACTCTCTAGATAATCAGAATCACTGCCCCAGAAGAAGCATTCACCGCGCTATGAAAGTAGCTAAAAGACAAAGGAATTACGTCATTCAGTTTTTGAATCGTACAACTCAATAGTCTTCAAAAAATCATCACTAAAATTGTATTTTATATTTCTTACACCCAATAAACTCCAACATCGCTACAACTCCCCTCCCTATAGCTGCCCCCCCGTATTTTTATTAAAAAAAACACGGGGGCCAGTTTAATTACTCCATCTTCACCACCACATCAGCCACCATACCAGGTAACAACCTACCCGATACATTTACAAAGTCAGCCTCTACCCTTTCGGCTCGTAATCGATCATCCAGTGCACCTGCTTTGCGAGACACGGGGGCTTTGAACACTTCATCCCCCAAAGAGCGAACCGTAAAGCTGAGGGTATCTCCTACAGAGACAAGCGGAGCATATTTTTCATTCACTGCCAGTTGAATACGCAACTTCTCATTC
>JBOFMR010000210.1:0-3153 GCA_051658485.1 Phocaeicola sp. | reverse complement strand
CTTTAATAGCTGCATCCTCCGCTTTAATTGATGCTTCGTTTGCTTTAATAGCTGCTTCGTGTGCTTCTTTTACCGCATCGCTAACAACACCGCCAACATCAATTACATTCCACGCTCCGCTTAAATTGTGAAACACATAAATACCTTCATCAATTGTCACGTTAAAGTTCACATAGTTACCCGCTTCTGTTGCAAAGTAAAACACATTGTTATCGGGTGTAAGCGGGTCAGTCGTTGGAACCGCTAACCCCATAAGTGTTGCGCCTGAGCCTATTTCTGTCACAATGCTTGTTAGGATAGTCTGTAATACTTGCCCCGTAATCTCTTCGTTGCCGTTTGTCTTGATAACATTCGCTATCGCCGTTTTTAAATTCTCGTTGTTTCCCATATTCTTAGTTATTAAAATCGTTGTTGAAATCGTTGTTGAAATCGCCTGAACCTGAAACAGCCCCTCCGCTGCCTATCTTCTTTATCACCGTGTTGGTTTGAAACTCGCACTCAACGGCTGCAAGGTTGCCTTGTGTCTGCCATTTAACGGTCATTTGGAATTTATCGCACGTGTATTGAACATCCTCGTACACAATTGAAATTACATCGCTCATTCTGATAGTACGCATAGCATCGCATAAATATTCAGGTGCAACAAATGCGAAGTTGTATATCTTCTCGCTCATCTGTTTCTCGGGAAAAAAGAAGCCATCCCTATCTTCTCCCTCTTCATCAAACTTGTAATCGGGTTTCCCAATGTCGGCATTGAGATAAACCACGTTTTTAAACCCGTCTGAATAGTCTATGTGCCCTCCCTCGTAATAAAGGTTATTTGCATCGCCCCACGTTATCCGCACACAATCGTCTACATTATCTACGATCGTAAATATGTCGCTGTAATACGTACTCTTTCCGTCTGTGATTGTCAGATAGTATCTGCCTAGATTGTTTATCTTCCCTGAAAAGACTTTATCGCAGATGATTAAGTTATACCCTTGAAACTTTAGAACTCGAATGTAAAACTTGATATCTTCCGTTATATCCGTTTTTACTTTCCCGTCTTGGGTGAACAGCGCAATCTCTGTTATATCCCCGAAATTGTTTGATGTTTGCAATTGAAACGTAGGCAATCGGTAGATAGGTGTTATAAGGTCGTATATGTGACCGTATGCGTACTTCTTCTTATAGTCTTGATACTTTATGTCATCGTAAAAAGGTAGTACTGATAAGTTGTTATTCTGTGTCATACTTCAATGTTGCTTTGTTAATTCCCGAATGTAAATTTACTGATAATTTATCTATCTGCCCATCCCCTAGACTCGTTTTTATTAGCTTAGAGGTATCGGGCTCTTTCGTTGAAGGGTATTCTATCTTTTGCACTTTCTTCTTGTCTACCCCTATTGCAAGCGTTTCTTTCTCGTTTATCAAACACTTCTTAGCTGGTAGGTCGTACTTATAGAATTTATCGTGTAAGTACATCCAACTTAAATATCCGTTTTGAAATGTGTACTCATCTTTCCCTATAAACATTTTATGCAATGGTAGGGACAATTCAGAACAAAGTAACCCGCCTATTTCTCCGCTTTGAATTACTTTTAATTCGTATGCAGGTGGGTTTGCTGAGAATTGAACTTTAAAGCAAAGCCCTAGAGTTTTGCAGTTGTCAGGTATCAACACTGTTGCATTTGAATGTGAAGCTCTACCGATACTTCTACCGTCCTCGTCATAAAATTGCCAATAAACCGTTTTCTCCATCTTTACATCTTTCACGCTATATAGTGTATATGTGTTTCCACTTAGAACATCGCACTTCGTGTACTTCCATCCGTATCCCTCATCGAATTGAGATGTTCCTACTTTTATTACACCACTCTCGTTTATGTAACCTTGATTGAATACTTTCTTTCCTCCCTCTGTTGGTATAGCATCTTCATTTATCGCACCAAATAAAGCGAATCCATCCTTTGATATCTCGGTAGGGCTCATTACCATAAAATCAACGTCTGTTGTGAACTGTGCAATATTTACATCTTCAATCTTCCCTAATTGTACGTACTTGCTTACTATGTCAATTGGGTATCCATCAAATGATTTAGATGTTTTATCCATCCATTCAAACTTGAATCTCTCTGGCATCTCTTCTTTATCAAAGGACCATTGACTCTTTCCGAAATCCCAAGGTTTGCCGTTTTTTGGATTTTTTATTTTTGTTAGGTCCTCTGCTATCTCGTGTTTATCTGTGTAGGACCCTCCGTTCCTAAACCATTCAACGTGCTCTATTTTTAGTTTTCCATCCTCGATAAACCAATAACATCTGAAACAATCCCGTAACATATTAAGCAAAGACATCAATGTAGTAGTTGCTATTGTTGCTGCTTGGTCGTACCTTCCGCTTAATACGTTACTTTTCTGAATGATTGACAATCTAAACGGCTCGTTTGAAATAGGGTTTTTACCGTATAGAAATTCTGAATACTCTGGTTTTGCTTCGTGCTTAACGTTTGGTGCAAACTCTTTTAATAATGCCTGAATTGAATCTGCTATTCCGTAGCATTCTTTTAAAGTCGTTGGTACGCTTAGTTTTGCATCCTCACTTGAAATATCTTGTGAATCAATCCAAAGAGATGCTATATCCCAACGGTGCCTTAGTATAGGTGTATAAACTATTCCTTTATCTGAATAGGGTGGTATGTAATATTTACCATCTCCTCTTTTCCCGTACATTGTTGGTTCAGATGTTACCTCACCACTCATAACAAGTACTGGGTATCCTGATGTCTTTGCGAATCTATAATTAGGATTGTACCCAGCCATATCATCGCTTGGCAATGGATAAGTTGGGAATCTACCACCTATTTTTCTATCTACCAACTTTCTAGAGTATTCACTCCTCCACTCGTGTAGAAAACATTGATACCCTATTAGCGAAGTTGGGTCTTTAATGCTCTTAAAGAATATAGTTCCATTCGGTGGGTTTCCATCTCCGAATATCTGGCTATTGAATAAGTGCTCTCCAGTTTTACTGTTTTTTATTATAAACTGAGTACTCTTTCTGTCTGATAGAGTTATCCAAATAATCTCAAATGCTTTATCTTTATCGCTTCTTGAAAAACTATTAGAACCTACATACGTTCCTGATATATTGTATGTGTCGCTAAACGTAGG
>JBOFMR010000209.1:0-1688 GCA_051658485.1 Phocaeicola sp. | reverse complement strand
ATTGCTTTTTCCAATTCTTGCTAAATGCGATTTGTAGGACACTTTTGGTTAGAATATTGTATGTACCTTTGTGGTATGCACGTCAATGTACAACTCCGTTTCAATCCTGCTCTTGGGAAAGAGGCTCCTTACTATCGCTTGAAGGAGTCTTATCGTGATGTGCATGGAAACGTACATTCACTGATTGTTTTAAACATCGGCTTTGAGCCCTCTCTTCTTCCCATTCAAGTCAAACGTATAGCTGCGGAACTAACCGGACGTTTCAAGCTTCGTAATACCCCTTTGCTCTTTCCTGATAAATTTAGTCGTTTGTCAGAACAAGAGAGTCAATATGCCCAAAACTATTGGCTTCGCATGGTTGAAGAGGGAGGAATTGATCGCTTTAATGAAAAGGAAGGAGTCGCAAAAAAGGAAGCAGAGAAATACATTGATATTGATACGGTAGAACATACTGATGCAAGAAATGTAGGTGCAGAATGGCTCTGTAAACAAACGATTGACAGACTTGGACTTGAGTCGTTTTTGCAAGAACAAGGCTGGAGCAAAAACAGTATAGATACAGCCCTTTCACACCTAATTGTACGTACCGTTTATGCACCCTCTGAATGGGCTACTCACCGTATAATGAAGGATAATTCAGCAGCATGTGAGCTTTATTCAGGAAATCAAGAGTGGACTCCAGGAGTTAATTCACTCTATCAAGTTCCACTTAAACTCTACGATATGAAGCAGGAGATTGAATCTCACCTTTGTAAAGTTACAGACAACCTATTTAATATTGACAACCGAATAGTCCTCTTTGACCTTACGAATTTCTACTTTGAGGGGAGTAAGCGTGAGAGTCAAAAAGCTCGTTTTGGACGTAGCAAAGAGAAGCGTTCTGACTGCCGTTTGCTTGTGCTTGCTTTGTGCATAAACAAAGAGGGATTCATTCGTTATTCCTCTATTCTTGAGGGAAATACATCTGATCCAAAATCATTGCCTGATATGATTGAAAAGCTGGCAGTAAAGAGTCCTGTAACCAATCAAAAAACGCTTGTAGTGATAGATGCTGGCATTGCTACAGAGGATAATCTGCTACAGATAAAAGAGAAAGGATACAACTATCTATGTGTTTCACGTACTCGTCTCAAAGACTATTCACTATCTAGTGACCATCGAACAGTTATTGTGAAAGATACGAAAAAGCGAGAGATTACCCTGCGCGAAATACAAACGGGTCCGCAAGAGGATTACTACCTCGAAATTACCTCTCCCTCTAAAGCGATGACCGAAGCCTCTATGAACCGACAATGGAAAGAGCGATTTGAAGAGGAGATGAATAAGATAAACCAAGCAATTACTAAAAAAGGAGGAATTAAACGCTATGAAAAGGTTGTGGAAAGGGTGGGACGTACGATTGAACGCTACCCCTCTATTGCACGATTCTATACCATATCCTATATTAAAAACAGCGAGAAGCTTACAGAGATGTTACAAGTAAAGTGGGATATAAAGGAAGCAGTAGCGATGGATAAAACTGAAGGAGTGTACTTCTTGCGTACTAATGTAAAAAGTTTTGATGAACGCACTACGTGGGATTATTACAACTTGATTAGAGAAATTGAGTGCACCAACCGACAGCTTAAAACGGATCTAAATCTACGACCTATTTACCATCAAAAAGATAAAAGTAGCGATGCGCATCT
>JBOFMR010000208.1:0-18799 GCA_051658485.1 Phocaeicola sp. | reverse complement strand
AATTACTTACTAAAGGTTTGTTCTAGTGTCTTCCATCCATTCCCCACATCATCTTGTCACGTAGTGTTTCAAAGAAGGAGTGGTTGCAGCGTTGTACCACCTTTACCGTGTGGTCGGCCTTTCGGAGAGTCAGTTTGCTTCCTTGTCGACAGGTTTCGCTACGTCCATCAATGGCTATTAAGAAGTTTTGGCTTCGACTTTCAACGTCAAGTGTAATTTCCCACTCGTCATTGATTACGATGGGGCGTACGTTTAGGCTGTGTGGTGCCACTGGAGTTATAGTAATTGTTTTGCTCTGTGGCACGATAATAGGACCTCCTACGCTGAGTGAGTAGGCAGTTGATCCAGTAGGTGTTGCAAAGAGTAGTCCGTCGGCCTGATAGGTGTTGAGGTAGGCACCATTAATTGAGGTGTGAATAGCAATCATGGATGAACTATCTCGTTTTAATATGGCAATTTCATTGAGTGCATAGGGATATCCTTTCAACTCTTGCCCGTTGCAAGATAGTTTAAGGACACTTCGAGCCGCTACTTCGTAGTGCCCATTGTATATATCGGTAAGAACTGCTTCCATTTCGGCAGGAGATGTATCTGCTAAAAAACCAAGTCTACCCGTGTTTATTCCCAAAATAGGAATTTCTCGTTTGCCAACTTTACTTGCTGCTTTTAGGAAAGTACCGTCGCCACCCAAACTAATCACCATATCAGCTTCAAATTTATCTCCCTCAAAGGGGATTGCTTGGGATAAATCGAGCTGTTGTTGCTCACTTAGAAATTGATAAAACTCTCTATTGATGACTACTTGAGCACCTCGTTTGGCCAAGAAGGTAAGCAGTTGTTTGGCATGAACTGATTTCTTTGTTTGATAGGTGTTACCGAATAGTGCAAATTTCATAACGGACCAGCTCTTTAGTTTATTTAATTAATCTTTTCGTAATGCTCTGTGACGAAAATGTCAGAATTCCTACTAACTTTGCAAGTATAGTTGTGCAAAGATAAAAAAAAAGATTGCAAAGATGACAAAGCTTAGTGTAAACATAAATAAGGTAGCTACACTGCGTAATGCGCGCGGTGGAGAGAGCCCCAATGTAGTTAAAGTGGCATTAGACTGTGAGAAGTTTGGTGCCGAAGGTATTACTGTTCATCCCCGACCCGATGAAAGACACATCACCCAAAAAGATGTGTATAGCCTTCGCCCTGTACTCACTACTGAATTTAATATAGAGGGGTATCCTAGTCCTGAATTTATGGATTTGGTATTGAAGATAAAACCTCATCAGGTAACTTTGGTTCCTGATAGTCCTGAACAGATAACCTCAAATGCAGGATGGAACACCAAAGTGCATTTGGATTTTTTGAAAGAGATTGTAGGTAAGCTGAGTGATGCAGGTATCCGAAGCTCTATTTTTGTGGATCCTTGTGTGGAGATGGTGCAGTATGCAGCTAAAGCTGGTGCTGACCGCGTGGAGCTTTATACTGAATCGTATGCTACACTTTATCCTAAAAACCCAGAACTAGCTGTAGCTCCTTTTGTGGAGGCAGCCAAAGCGGCACACAACTTGGGATTGGGCTTGAATGCAGGTCATGATCTTAGTTTGGAAAACTTAAAATACCTCTCTACAAATATACCTTGGTTGGATGAGGTGTCGATTGGACATGCATTGATTAGCGATGCACTCTACTTGGGCTTGAAAAAAACCATTGAGGAATATAAAAACTGTCTTTGTTAATAGAATATGATGAACTTAACTTTACTAGCAGCTCAAACAGCTGTTTCAGAAACACTTGCAGGAGCTAATCCTGTGTTGACTCCACTTTCCAGTGAACCAGACATGAATTTAATGGATATGGCTATGAAAGGTGGATGGATAATGGTGGTATTAGCACTTTTGTCAGTAGTCTGCTTTTACATCTTTTTTGAACGAGTGGTTTCTATTCGTAAGGCTGGAAAAGATGACGAGATGTTTATGGAACGTATTCGTGACTATATTCGCACGGGTGAGGTGAAGTCGGCTATCAATTACTGTCGTATTAACAATACTCCTTCGGCACGTATGATTGAGAAGGGGATCTCTCGGATGGGACGCCCTGTTGCTGATGTACAAGCGGCTATTGAGAATACAGGTAACATAGAGGTGGCTAAGCTAGAGAATGGACTTCCCATTATGGCTACCATTGCAGGGGGGGCTCCTATGATTGGCTTCTTGGGGACTGTGATTGGTATGGTGCAGGCTTTTTATGAGATGTCTAATGCAGGGAATAATATCGATATAACTCTGCTTTCTGGAGGTATCTATGCTGCAATGATTACCACTGTGGGGGGATTGGTAGTGGGTATTGCCGCTATGTTTGCTTACAACTATTTGGTTACTCGGGTAGACAAAGTGGTGGGACAAATGGAGTCGCGTACGATGGATTTTATGGACTTGTTGAATGAACCGGTTCAAAATTAGGAGTATATGGCACTGAAACGAAGAAATAAAATATCACCCAACTTTAGTATGGCATCAATGACTGATATCATCTTTTTGTTGCTGATATTTTTTATGATTACATCGACTATGGTTTCGCCCAATGCAATTAAGGTGTTGTTGCCTCAAGGGAAACAACAAACCTCGGCAAAGCCATTAACTCGGGTAATAATAGATAAGAATCTGACTTTTTATGCAGCTTTTGGAAATGAGGAGGAGACGCCAGTTGATTTGGAGGAGCTCCCCGCTTTCTTGCAACGCTGTGCAGAGAAAGAGCCCGAAATGTATGTTGCACTTTATGCGGATGAGGTTGTTCCTTACCGTGAAATCGTTCGAGTGCTGAATATAGCCAATGAGAATCATTTTAAAATGGTGTTGGCAACACGTCCACCCGAGAAGAAACGATAATTATCCATGAAGAGGAACAAAGTAACGGGTTGGGTAGGTACACTGCTGCTGCATATAGCTATATTGCTGCTCCTTTGGTGGGTTGGGGTATCCCGTCCTGTGCCACAGGAGGAGGGAGGCGTGCCGGTTATGCTAGGAAATATTGAACTAGCACAAGGAAACTCCACCCCTTTTAAGATGACCGAAATAGATATCCTAGAAGAGATTGCAGCTGAAATGAATCACCAAACTGCCGAGTCCTCTGATGCCAGTAGCTCTGTTGCTGAACCTGGTGAAGAGGTGCTTACTCAACAAGAGGAAGAGACAATTGCTATTCCTCCTAAAAAGGAAGAGATTAAGAAGGAGGAGCCCAAAATAGAGGATGAACCCAAGAAGGTAGAACCCAAGAAGAAGGAGGAGGCCAAAAAAACGGAACCTGAAAAAAAGAACCCAGTTAAAGAGGTACCTAAAAAAGTGGATCCCAAGCCTGAAGTGGTTAAACCAAAGGAGCCTACTGAAGCTGAAAAAAGAGCAGAAGCTGAACGTTTGGAAGAGGCTAAGCGTGTAGCTAGGGAGAAGGCAGCAGCTGAACAGGCAGCGAAAAACATTGCGGGAGCTTTTGGAAAAGGGAACCAAATGGGAAGCAGTGGAACGGCTACTCAAGGAACAGGAGTGCAAGGTTCTGTTACAGGAAATTCTTCGCAAGGAAGTAGTACAGGAAGTGGTGGCGTAGGAGATTGGGATTTGGCAGGGCGGTCAATCGGAAGTGGTGGATTGCCTAGACCCGTTTACAGTGTACAGGAGGATGGTATTGTGATGGTAACGATTACGGTAGATCCTAGTGGACGTGTGGTGGGAACTGAAATAAATATGCGTGGAACCAAAACTTCTAGTGCAGCTCTGCGTAAAGCGGCTGAAGAGGCAGCGCGTAAAGCACGTTTTAACCAAGTAGATGGGGTAAATAACCAAACAGGTACGATTACCTACTATTTTAAATTGAAATAATTTTATCAATGGGTCTGCTTTACTAAAGATACTTTTGAAGGCTAACTCCCTTACATCTTGTTGTGGGGTATTTACCTCTTTATAAAAGAACTTTCGAAGCAGACTCGCCAATTAATAGAAGAATCATGAAGACAGTTTATCTATTTTTAGCAGAGGGATTTGAAGAGATTGAAGCCATTTCGCCTATTGATATTATGCGTCGTGCGGGGATAAATGTAAAAACGGTATCTATTCAATCATCTAAAGAGGTGTGTGGAGCCAATGGAATCACCGTAACAGCTGATTGCTTATTCGATGAAATCGACGCTGAGGCTGCAGCTATGTTGGTATTGCCTGGTGGAATGCCTGGCGCAACAAACTTGGATGCACACGATGGATTAAGTGAACTAATTTTGAAATATGCTCAAGCTGGTAAACCTTTGGCAGCTATCTGCGCAGCACCGTTGGTGTTTGGTAAGAGGGGTTTGTTGAAAGGGAAGAGGGCTACTTGCTATCCTAGTTTTGAAACCTATTTGGAAGGAGCTACTTATACGGCTGCTTTGGTTGAAAAGGATGGACTATTCATTACTGGGAAAGGTCCCGGTGCTGCTTTTGCCTTCGCTTTTGCCATTGTTGAAATGCTGTGTGGTATTGAAACTGTTGATCAGCTTAAGGCAGGAATGATGATGCCTGTATGAGGAAAGCGATAATTGTTGTGGCTGGAGGTAAAGGGCTTCGCATGGGAGGAGATATTCCCAAACAGTTTTTGCCTATTGAGGGGATACCTGTTTTGATGCGCACCTTGTACCGTTTTTATGAGTACGATCCTACCATAGAACTGATATTAGTCCTTCCAGAGAGTCAACAGACTTACTGGAAGGAGCTTTGTTTATTGCACAATTTTACGCTTCCGTATGTGTTGGCTAATGGAGGGGAGAGTAGATTCCATTCAGTTAAGAATGGTTTGGAACAGGTTGCTTCTGCTGATTTGGTAGGGGTGCACGATGGGGTTCGCCCGTTTGTTTCTACCCAAGTCATTGCACGTTGCTTTGATGAGGCTGCTGTCAATAAAGCGGTTGTTCCAGTCATTGATGTGGTTGAAACGGTACGCTGCCTCACGGAGTCGGGAAGCATTACTGTACCAAGAGAGCACTACAAGTTGGTACAAACTCCTCAAGTGTTTCAAGTAGAGTTGTTGAGAAGTGCATATCAGCAATCTTTTACTGATCTGTTTACCGATGATGCTTCTGTTGTAGAGGCGTTGGGGGAGGCTGTTCATTTGGTTGAAGGAAACAGAGAAAATATTAAAATAACAACCCCTTTTGATTTGAAACTTGCTGCACTACTTACCCAATCTGAGTAATCGTAGAGGAGCGCTGCTTAAAGAATATGTTTGATATAGCCACCCGGGATATAAAATATTTGCAGGGAGTTGGTCCGCAGAGGGCTGCTACCTTGAATAAAGAGTTGCATCTTTACTCTTTACGTGATTTGTTGTATTACTTTCCCTACAAATATATAGACCGGAGTCGTCTCTATTACATTCACGAAATAGATGGCAATATGCCTTACATCCAGCTGAAGGGGAAAATTTTACATTTTGAATCTTTTGGTGAAGGAAGGCAGAGGCGTTTGGTTGCCCACTTTTCGGATGGTACTGGTGTTATTGACTTGGTGTGGTTTCAAGGTATTAAATACATCGTTGGCAAGTACAAACAGGGGGAGGAGTATATCATCTTTGGAAAACCAACGCTCTTTAATGGGCGTTTCAATGTAGCTCATCCCGATATAGATCCTGCTGCTGAGTTGACGCTTTCAACCATGGGATTGCAACCCTATTACAATACGAGTGAGAAGATGAAGCGTGGCTCACTCAATTCGCACGCTCTTCAAAAGCTGATGGTGAATGCTTTTGCTGCTATTCAATCGGGGGTGGAAGAGTCGCTCCCTGAAAAGTTAATTCAACAAAATCATCTGGTGGGGCTGAACGAAGCGCTGCGTGATATTCATTTCCCGAAAACGCCCGAGGCACTTCGAAAAGCACAATACAGACTTAAATTTGAGGAGCTCTTTTATATTCAGCTCAATATACTTCGTTTTACTAAAGAGCGGAAGCAGAAGTTTCGTGGACTTAACTTTGAGAGAGTAGGTGCTATCTTTAATCAGTTTTATACCGAAAATCTTCCTTTTCAGCTAACAGGTGCACAGAAGCGTGTGGTGAAGGAGATTCGAAACGATATGGGTAGTGGAAGGCAGATGAATCGTCTTTTGCAGGGAGATGTGGGGAGTGGTAAAACTTTGGTAGCGCTGCTCTCTATGTTGTTGGCACTTGATAATGGGTACCAAGCTTGTATGATGGCGCCGACCGAAATACTTGCTACCCAACACTATGAGGGAATAGAGAAGTTGTTGAGCGGAATGAATATACGGGTAGCCCTACTAATGGGTTCTGTGAAGGGAAAGAAGAGGGAAAAGCTACTGAACGATTTGTTGCTAGGCGATATCGATATCTTAATTGGTACGCATGCCGTATTGGAAGATAGTGTAAATTTTTCTTCACTTGGACTGGTTGTTATTGATGAACAGCACCGCTTTGGTGTGGCACAGCGTGCTAAACTGTGGTCAAAGAATAGCGCTCCTCCACATATTTTGGTAATGACGGCTACTCCCATTCCTCGTACCTTGGCCATGACACTTTATGGTGATTTGGATGTCTCTGTTATCGATGAGTTACCCCCTGGTAGAAAGCCCATTCAAACCATACACCAATTTGATAATCGGCGCATCTCTATGTATGAAGCCATTCGTAAGCAACTCTTAGAGGGGCGGCAAGTTTATATTGTTTATCCCTTAATAAAAGAGAGCGAAAAAATAGATATAAAGAATCTAGAAGAGGGGTATATACATATTTGTGAGGAGTTTCCCAATTGGAAGGTGAGTAAGGTGCATGGAAAGATGAAACCTGTTGAGAAAGAGCAGGAAATGCAACGTTTTGTGTCAGGTGAAACGCAAATAATGGTGGCTACTACAGTGATTGAAGTGGGGGTAAATGTACCCAATGCTTCGGTGATGGTGATTGAAAATGCTGAACGCTTTGGATTGTCGCAGTTGCACCAATTGCGTGGTCGCGTGGGACGGGGGGCAGACCAATCGTACTGTATCTTAGTTACTTCGTATAAGATGACGGAAGATACTCGTAAGCGAATTGAAATTATGGTGCAGACCAATGATGGATTTGAAATCGCTGAGGCCGATTTGAAGTTGCGTGGACCTGGTGATTTGGAAGGTACGCAGCAAAGTGGTGTTGCCTTTGATCTGAAAATAGCTGATATTGCTAAGGATGGGCAGCTGCTTCAGTATGTACGAGAGATAGCAATGCAAATCATTGATGATGACCCCAATGGAGAAAATCCAGAGAATGCTATTCTTTGGCAGCAATTACAGGCCTTACGAAAAGAGAATCAGAATTGGTCTGTTATTTCCTAATTAAAGTGCTGTGTGAGCAGGTTGTTTCTAAAGAGCAAGGAGCTTCTAAGGCGGTACTTCTTTTTGAATAGAGTCATTTTTTCTAAACTTGACTATATGAAGACTTGACTCTTTTTATGTTTAACACCAAGGCGAGATTTGTAGGTTTTTCATGCGATTAGTTCAGTTGTAGTTATCAGATTATTGCTGTCCGGTAAAAAATGGTACGAGTCATTATGTTATCTGATAATCAATACGTTGCTGCGATTCCTTAAAGAGGGGCTTGTCTTTTCATTGGCTAATGATTTTGTAAGAAACTCAACGGAATAGACCTAAATTGAAGCTTATTTACTCTCCAATAGATTCTATTATAGGAAAATCAAGTGGTTTTCTAAAGGCATTAAGTTTTATCGGACAGTAATAGATTAAATAGAAACATTGACACGACAATATTCAAATTAGCTAGTAATGACTTTAGTGTCGCACAGCCGTAGAACACCCGTTTGACGGCTGTACAACGGCTGTTACACAGATGTCAGACAGCCGTTGCACAGATGTACGACACTAAGCGATTCAGGAAAGAGAAGAGAGTCGCTCCACTGCTACAAAGAGAAAATGCCATTTTTAAATCGTTACTACGCGAATCAAAAAGAGAAACAAGAGAGGATCACTCAACAAGGAATCTAATTTAAAAGATTGAAAGAGTCCCTTTTCCTAAGATTAAAGAGCCAAATAGGCTGCATTACAAAGAGATAAAAACCAATTATAACTAAAAAATTATGTACCCAATTAAATTCAATCCCATTCTTAAATCAACCCTATGGGGCGGTGAGAAGATTAAAGCATTCAAACAACTAAACACAGAACAAACCGAAGTAGGAGAAAGCTGGGAGCTATCTAACGTACCAGGAGATGAATCTGTAGTTGCTAATGGAACTGATGCAGGTAAAACAATCAGTGAACTGGTAAAAGAGTATAAAGGTAAACTTGTCGGCGAAGAAAATTACAAAAGATTTGGAGATAACTTCCCCTTACTTATCAAATTCATTGATGCTCGAGAAGATTTATCCATCCAAGTACACCCGAATGATGAATTGGCAAAAGAGAGACATAACTCTTTTGGAAAGACCGAAATGTGGTACGTTATAGACAATAACAAAGGAGAGGCTAGATTGCGTTCTGGACTTAAAAAAGCAATTACTCCTACCGAGTATGCAGCTATGATTGAGGAGAACACCATCTGTGACGCATTGGCTGAATATGCAGTAGAGCCAGGGGATCTATTTTTCCTTCCTGCTGGACGCATACATAGCATCGGTGCAGGTTGCTTCATCGCTGAAATCCAACAAACATCAAACGTAACCTACCGCATCTACGACTTCAACCGTACAGACAAAGAGGGCAACACACGTGAATTGCATACAGAGCTTTCTAAAGATGCCATTGACTATAGTGTAGAGGAAGATTACAGAACATTGTATGAGGTACAAAAAAATGAGCCTAATGAGGTTGTAAAATGTCCCTACTTTACCACAGCGATATATGACCTTACAGAAGAGATGAATGCTGATTATCACGGATTGGACTCTTTCATTATCTATGTTTGCGTAGAAGGTTCTGCCAAAGTTGTTGACACAAAAGGTAATGAGATTCAAATGGTAGCAGGAGAGACCGTGTTACTACCCGCATCACTCAATGAGGTTACCATTACTCCTAATGGACACGTTAAATTCTTAGAAACATACGTTTAAAAGAAAATACCAATAGAAAGGAGAGTATAGCTCTTTGCAATAAGAGTTAGCGAGCAAGGTTTTGGTTTGAATCTGCTTAAACATCCCTCCTCTTATAGAAAGTGGTTCTTTACTTTTCTCCCTGTTTATTCAGGAGAGAGAGTAAAGAACCACTTTGTTCATGTATAAAATTCCAACTTCGTTGAATACCATTCCATTCATTAAAAGTGAATCACCTCCACAACCTTGGTTTTTCTTAAACCTATTATGGGTATCAACCACCCTGTAGTAGATGAAAATGATTCAAAAAGAGCTTCTTGGTTGCTTTCTAATCGAGCAATCTACTACGACATAAGCGCCCCTTCCCTTCAATTAAAAGGTCTACGCTAATGTCTCTTCCAGAAGCTAGGTGAAAAAAGAAGCAATATAGTAAATATCTCCAATCGACCAACGAGCATAAGTAGGGAAGTAATCCACTTGGCAGCATCTGGAATAGCACTCCATGAATTCGCAGGACCACATTCACCCAAACCAGGACCTACATTCCCAAGACTAGATACAACCACACTATATGCCTCCGCAAATCCCATACCCAGTGCGGTAAGAGCTAGCCAGCCAGCAAATACAATTACAATGTAAACAAAAATAAAAGCCAAAACCGTTGACTTTATTGTAGGTGAAATGACCTGTTTATTGATACGAATAGGTAGAATAGCATTGGGGTGAATAATTCGCTTAAACTCATTGGTTACAGCTCGGGCCATAATAATGATACGAATCGACTTAATACCCCCAGCAGTAGAGCCTGCACATGCACCTAAATACATAACCATAGACATAAGCGTCCATAAGAAAGGAGTCCACAACATAAAGTCTGCCGTGCTAAATCCTGTTGTGGTTTGCAAAGAGACAATCTGAAAAACAGCTTTTCTAAAAGACTCCTCCCACCCCATTGAGCTGGTGTTGACAAGTGTAACAGCTGTAACAGCTGTAAGTAGAAGTACGATAGAACCATACCAAAGAAACTCTGCATTTCTCAGCAAGCGAGTAAATTGACCCTTTATAAAGAAAAGATAAAGGAGCGTAAAATTGACCCCTGATAAGAACATAAAGATTGTAACGACATATTCAATATAGGGGGAGTTAAAGGCAGAGATGCTATTTTGTTTGGTCGAATATCCGCCTGTAGCTGTAGTGGTTAATGAGTGACAAACGCTATCAAAAAGAGACATTCCCCCAAAGAGTAACAGAATCACTTCAGCCAAGGTAAGGCCTAAATAGATAGACCAAATCCACTTAGCAGTAACTCCTATTCGTGGATGCACTTTATCATGTGTCACTCCAGTAGCCTCAGCTGCAAAAAGCTGAACACCTCCTAAGCCAAAGATAGGAAGTACTGCAATGGTAAAGAATATAATACCCAATCCTCCAATCCATTGGGTCATACTACGCCAAAAGAGTAGTCCGTGTGGTAGCTCCTCAATATTATTTAGAATACTTGCCCCTGTAGTCGTAAAGCCCGACATGGTTTCAAAAAAAGCATCGGTTACAGAAGGGATGTAGCCACTGAGATAAAAAGGAAGCATACCGAAGAGAGAGAAAAGAACCCAAGAGAGAGAGACAACAATGTAACCATCCCTCCGACTAATTCTTCTTTCTGCATTTCGCCCTGCAAAGATAAGTATCAACCCAGTAGTAAGTGTAGACGCAATAGATATAAAGAAGGCAGGAACATCTGATTCTTCAAAGTAAAGAGCCATAAACGAACACAAGAGTAAGAACGCCGATTCGATACAGAAAAGGTAACCCAGCACCCTAGATATCATTTTAATATTAATCATGCTAGAAGAATTTTTCTATTTTTTTAATCAACATCCCTTGACAGAACACAACAACATGGTCATCTGGCTGAATAACAGTTGTACCGGTCACAAGCACCCCTTCTCCATTGCGTATCAAACCGCCAATGATGACCCCTTTAGGCAGTCCCATATCTTTAATACACCCTTTGGTTATTTTTGTATTTGCCTTTGCCGTGAACTCTGCCACATCTGAATTACCAAAACTAAGGCATTTGACATTTGAAACATCTGCATCAAGCATCATTTGATAAATATGGCTTGCAGCAATCATCTTTTTATTAACAACTGTACCAATATCCAAGCTCTCTGCCATCGCTATATAGTCAATATTTTCAACTTCAGCAACGGTTTTTCTAACTCCCATTCGCTTAGCAGCCAAACAGGCGAGAATATTTGTTTCAGAACTATCTGTTAATGCGACAAAAGCCTCCGTTTGGCGTATACCTTCATCTATCAACAGATTCATATCACGTCCATCCCCATCAATAATCATAATGTTATCATCCACTTGCTCAGTCAGTCTGTGGCAGCGCTTTAAATCACTCTCCACAATCTTAACCTGCATATAGTCAGGCATACATTGAGTGATGCGTACAGCAATTCGACTTCCTCCCATAATCATAACATTTCGTACATCAGGGTAATCCTCCTTGCCTACGATTTTCCGTATGTAGGGAATATACTTCTTTGTAGTTGTAAAATATACCGTATCATGAAGTTGAAGTGTATCTCTCCCACTAGGTATAATGGTTTTACCATCTCGCTTAATGGCCACAATATGGAAAGGAATACCCTGTCCACCTAGCTCTTGCAGCGTTACATTCAAAATTTCTGCCGACTCACGCAACTTCGTTCCAATAAGTACAAGTGCTCCTCCACAAAATTCCCACCATTGACGCACCCAACTCATTTTCATTGTATCAACGATCTCTTTCGCGGCTAGCATCTCAGGATGAATTAAAGAGTGGACACCCAATTCAGCAAAGAGTTCCTTATGCTTGGGAAGTTGGTACTCAAAATTATCAATCCGAGCAACCGTCTTCTTAGCACCTAGGTTATTAGCCAGCATACAAGCTGTCATATTTCGGCTCTCCTCAGGCATTACTCCGATGAAAAGGTCAGCATCAGCTACACCTGCTTGTTTCAATCCTTTTATTGAGGTAGGTGAAACGCAAGTAGTCATTAAGTCAAAGTTTGACTCCATTTTACTTAGCTTATCTAAATCTTCGTCAATTAAGATAATATCCTCTTTTTCGCCCGATAGCAACTGCGCCAAATGTGTACCTACTGCACCAGCACCAGCAATAATAATTTTCATGTTTCTTCTAATTAAATAGACAATAAAATGCGAGAGATTCCAGCTTGATCCGTTCCGCACAACTGGTGTAGCTCCTGTACAGAACCATGTTGCACAAATTCATCGGGCAACCCAATGCGTTTCATCAGTGGTGTATATTGATTATCTGACATAAACTCTAAAATGGCACTTCCCATTCCACCTTTTAATATGCCATCCTCTACAGTAACAATCTTCTTAAAGTTTTTCCCTATCTCATGCAACATCTCTTCATCCAATGGTTTGAGAAAGCGCAAGTCATAATGAGCAATCGTTCGATTACTTTCTGACTCAACCTGTGCTATGGCCTTCGCTGCCACATGACCAATAGGGCCAAGTGTTATGACAGCCACATCACTTCCAGACTTCATTTTGCGTCCTTTGCCAATAGTCAATTCTTGCATGGGGCAGTTCCAATCAGATAAGAAGCCTCGCCCACGTGGATATCGAATCACAAAAGGACCTTGTGGATTATGTTGGGCTGTGTACATTAAATGACGCAACTCATGCTCATCATAAGGTGAAGAGACCACAATATTGGGTATAGCACGCATATAAGCCAAATCAAAAAAGCCATGATGTGTAGGACCATCTTCACCTACTAACCCTGCCCTATCTAGGCAAAATACAACAGGCAACTTTTGAATAGCCACATCATGAATTACATTATCGTAGGCTCTTTGCATAAAGGAAGAGTAAATATTGCAAAAAGGAAGAAGCCCCCTTTCTGCCATTCCACCCGAAAAGGTTACAGCATGACCTTCAGCAATGCCGACATCAAAACCTCGATCAGGCATCGCTTTCATTAAAATATTCATAGAACAGCCAGAGGGCATTGCAGGAGTTACTCCAACAATTTTTTCATTTGCCTTAGCTAATTCCAACAGTGTATTTCCAAATACATCTTGAAAAAGCGGTGGTAACCCTTCTGTTGTATTTACAATTCGCTCACCAGTTTCTTTATCGAAGATACCAGGAGCATGCCATACAGTAGCTGCTTTCTCAGCAGGTTCAAAACCTTTTCCTTTTGTGGTATAAATATGAAGAAGTTTAGGACCATTCATCGTTTTGATCTCCGAAAGAACCTTTGATAGGTTAGTTACATTATGACCATCAATAGGACCAAAGTAACGAATATTCATCCCTTCAAAAATGTTTTGTTGCTGAGCTATAATTGATTTAAGACTATTATTAAAACGGAGAATAGCCTTACGGCGTTCTTCATTTAAAATACCCCATTTATACAGTCGCTGTGAGATCTTATATCTGAATTTGTTATAACCTTCTGACAAATGAAGATCAGAAAGGTATTGCTTCATACCTCCCACACTTCTATCAATTGCCATATTGTTGTCATTTAAGATAATCAGAAGATTATTCGGAGTCGAAGAGGCATTGTTTAATCCCTCAAATGCTAATCCACCACTCATCGACCCATCTCCTATAACTGCTACTACATGTCGGTTCTCTTCACCTTGCTTTTTTGCAGCAACTGCCATACCAAGCGCTGCCGATATGGAGTTAGAAGCGTGACCACAAGTAAAGCTATCATACTCACTCTCCTCTGGAGATGGGAAAGGACGAATACCATTCAACTTACGGTTTGTGCAAAATAAGTTTCGTCTACCTGTCACGATTTTGTGTCCATATGCTTGATGACCTACGTCCCAAACAATGCGATCATAAGGTGTGTCTAGTGTGTAATGTAGGGCTACAGTAAGCTCTACAACACCTAAGCTAGAGCCAAAATGACCCGGATTACAAGAAAGCTCATCGATTATCTTTTGCCTAAGTTCACTACAAACCTCGGGCAATAACTTGATATCAAGCTGACGCAAATCCCTCGGTTCATTAATCTTTGATAAGAGCTTATAAGAAGTAGTTGATTCCATTTTACTAACACAATAAATGTGGAGCAAAAATAGCATAAATATATCTACAATGCTTATATTTGTGTTGAAAAAAGGAAAACCAATTATGTTATGGAGCTTAAAACACAAGTTGAGTTACCTCAAAAAGAGAGTGAAATACGCTATTCAGACCAAATTGTAGTATTGGGATCATGTTTTGCTAAAAACATTGGGAAGCTGCTAACTACAAGTAAGTTCCAGTGTGAGGTAAACCCATTTGGAGTACTATACAATCCACTTTCTATTGCCAAAAGTATAGAACAGCTTTTAGAGAAAAGGGAGTATACACACGATGACTTGTTTTGTTCATATGGATTATGGCACAGTTGGATGCACCACAGCTCTTTTTCGAATACAGAAGCAGACATTTGTCTAGATCAAATAAACGAACGGCTGTTAAATGCTTCTGCTACATTAGAAAGCACTGACGTACTTATACTTACATGGGGAACCTCTTTTGTCTATGAGCTCAACGAAACCGGTATGATTGTCGGGAATTGTCACAAACAACCTGACAGCCTATTCACACGGAGAAGGATTTCGGTAGACGAAATTGTTTCAACCTATGAGTTCCTCTTTGAGGAGCTACTAAAACAAACACCTCACTTACGAATAATTCTTACAGTAAGCCCTATTAGGCACACCAAAGATGGTATGCATAACAACCAGTTGAGTAAAGCAACTTTGCTGCTGGCAATAGACAAACTTCAAAAACGATTTGAGAACTGTTTTTATTTTCCTGCTTATGAACTACTGTTAGATGAGTTGCGAGACTATCGCTTTTATGCCGATGATATGCTGCACCCCTCTTCCTTAGCGATACAATACATTTGGGAAGCTTTTAAATCAACCTACTTCCGGGTAGACACCACTCGGTTGTTAAAAGAGTGGGAGGAGATAGAAAAGGCATTGAATCACCGCCCTTTCAACGAAGAGTCAGAGGGTTATAGACGCTTTTTAACTCAACTCGTGCTAAGAATAGCAGCTATGAAAGAGAAGTTTCCCTATTTTGAAATACAAAAAGAATTAGAAATATGCCAAAGACGATTAAACAAATAGCTACTATACTAGAAGCAAAAAGATATGGAGTTAAAGAGGTGACAATTGAATGGCTACTTACAGATAGCCGTTCACTCTGTTTCCCTGAAGTAACTCTGTTTTTTGCTATCAAAACAAAGCGGGGAGATGGACACAATTACATCGCTGATTTGTATGAGCGAGGTGTTAGAAACTTTGTAGTAAGTACACTTCCACCGAAGAATGAAATTTGGGAAGATGCCAATTATTTATTGGTAAAAAACACCTTAAAAGCCATACAAAAATTGGCTTGGAAGCATCGTCAGGAGTTCCAAATCCCTGTAATTGGTATTACTGGAAGTAATGGGAAAACAGTTATAAAAGAGTGGATTTACCAACTTTTAAGTCCTGACTACATTGTCACACGTTCACCTCTTAGCTACAATTCGCAAGTAGGAGTCCCACTCTCGGTATGGATGATGAATGAACGTACAGAAATTGCTCTCTTTGAAGCTGGCATTTCGGAAATGGAAGAGATGAGTCTTCTCCAGCCCATCATATCACCCACGATAGGGATACTTACAAATATAGGTGGAGCACACCAAGAAAACTTTTATTCACTCGAAGAGAAATGCCGCGAGAAATTGGATCTTTTTAAAGATTGCGATATCATTGTATATGATGCCGATAATGATTTGATTTCAAGTTGTATCTCTAAATCTCTGTTTACTGCGCGAGAAATAGCATGGTCAAAAAAAGATCCAGAGAGACCTCTTTTCATTGAATCGGTGACAAAAGGTGAAGAAAGTACAACCATCCACTACCGCTATCTAGGACTTCCTAACTCTTTTTCAATCCCTTTCATCGACGATGCAGCTATCGAGAACTCATTACACTGTTTAGCGATAACACTCTATTTCATGCTCTCAGCCGAGAAGATAACAGAGCGTATGGCTAAGCTAGAACAAGTGGCTATGCGACTAGAGGTAAAAGAGGGTAAAAATAATTGTATTCTTATTAATGATAGCTATAGTTCTGATTTAGCTTCACTCAATATCGCACTCGATTTTATGGGACGCCGCTCCAAAAACAAGGAGAAAGGGCGCACACTTATTTTATCGGATATGCGTGAAACAGGACAGAGTGACAAGTTACTCTACAGAAAGGTAGCAGCGTTAGTTCGAAGTCGAGGAGTAGATAAATTTATAGCAGTAGGCGATGGACTAAAATCAGCATCCTCACATTTTGAGATGGAGAAACATTTCTTCAAAACAACTCAAGATTTGATTGATTCCGAGATTTTAGAAACCCTTCGCAACGAGATGGTTTTGGTGAAAGGATCGCGCTCATTCCAATTTGATGACATCGCAGAGATAGTAGAGCTGAAGGTACATGAAACAACCTTAGAGATAAATTTGAATGCACTAGTCAATAATCTAAACTACTTCCGAAACAAGGTAGATCCCGAAACAAAAATCATGTGTATGGTCAAGGCATCAGCCTATGGTGCAGGCGCATACGAAGTGGCTAAAACATTGCGAGACCATCGAGTAGATTATCTAGCAGTTGCGATTGTGGATGAAGGTGCCGAACTACGCAAGGCAGGAGTAACGGGTTCTATCATTGTAATGAACCCCGACACATCTGCATTCAAAACAATCTTTGAACACAAACTAGAACTTGAAGTTTATAGCTTTCAACTATTGGAAGAGCTTATTAAAACGGCAGAAAAGACAGGAACCATCAACGTACCTATTCACATCAAATTGGATACAGGTATGCACAGGTTGGGATTCTCACCCAAAGATATACCCAAACTCATAGACCGATTACATCGACAAACCTCTGTAATGCCACGTTCTATATTCTCTCATCTCGCAGGAAGTGACAGTACTGAATTAGATCAATTCACACAGAAGCAATTTCGTCTTTTTGAGGCAAGCTCTCAAGAATTTCAAGCGGGTTTCTCGCATAAAATTTTGCGTCACATCTGCAATACTTCAGGGATTATTCGCTATCCCGAAGCGCAATACGATATGGTTCGATTAGGAATAGGTCTATATGGGATTGAATCTTTCACAAATAAGGTTATCCATCATATTGGCACACTAAAGACAACCATTCTTCAAATTAAAGAGTTAGAGAAAGAGGAGACTGTTGGGTATGGATGTAAGGGAACGTTAAATAAAAACTCACGCATCGCCGCCATACGCATTGGATATGCAGATGGTCTAGACAGAAGATTGGGTAATAGAAAAGGGTATTGTTTAGTAAATGGGAAAAAGGCACCTTATATCGGAAATATCTGTATGGATGTAGCCATGATTGATGTTACAGATATAGCGTGCAAAGCAGGTGATAAGGCTATTATTTTCGGGGATGAATTACCCGTTACAATGATAGCTGACACATTAGATACGATACCCTACGAAATCTTAACTTCCATATCAGACCGAGTAAAACGTATTTATTACCAAGAGTAGCAATTGATAGGATGAATTCATTTACAAACATTGGTTTATCAGAGATAAAACCATTAACCTCCAACGAGAAGGAAGTGCTCTCTTCATTGATTCAAGAGACAGTAAACAACTTACCAAATCCTAGCTTTTTAATCCCCTTTACAGAAAAAGAGCAGGAAGATCTATTCTCAGAACAAAGTAAAGATATAGCTTATGGCTTTTTTGAAGAGGGAAAGTTAGTAGCTGTTACAGGACTATCCTTTGACCTTACTGACTTTAAAGAGGAGGAAGAATTAAAGCATCTTGATTGGGAAAATGTGGCAGAAATTGGAGGAAATATGACATTCCCTAACTACCGTGGGAAAGGGTATATGAAAGAACTCTGTAAAAAAGCAGTAGAAAATGCTTGCAAACAAGGCATAACACATCTATTAGCAACTGCACATCCTGAAAATAGAGGAGGCATTAAGTGCTTACTTGGCTTAGGAATGGAATGGGTAAAAGAGTACGACAGACACGGCTATCTCCGGAATATCTATCTTTTAAAGCTTTAATATTTTACTCCACGATACCACTTCTCCTAAAAAGACCCTATCATACTCATCAACTGAGTTTGATAGGGTCTCTTTTTTATCTGTTGTCACCATTCGTAACTTTCAAGATAAACCTTTATTATATTGGAATCATTCTCTTTACTCTTTTCTAAAAAAGAAGAGTAATATCGGCTCACCCGATAAACCCTGGGGAGCTACGCATCTAATTTCGTTAGCCTAAAGAGGAAGAACTCTATATCAATTACGGCTCACCCGTAAAAGTTGTGGGATGGTATTCTTTTTGTTCATTTTGTCGTCTGTTTCTAATCCCTTTTTTAGTATGCTATTACCCTTTTAGAGAGCCTAAAACTCTCTTCTACTTAAAATAAAAGAGCAAAAAAAAGCTTCAATTCTTCACACACTCTAATTATCAATAGGTTATGGTGAAGAGAGCAGAAAATAGTCTTCACCAAACCTTCACTAAAGAATCTTTATTGACCCCATTTTGCTTGGGGCCAATTTTATCAGGTGAGCCGAATTTCTTCAACAACCGTGCGACTAATGCATCGGCAGAATGTTTAAATGCAAAGCTAAAAAAGTTTAGGGTCGATTTAAGAGGGGTGAATGATATACCATTCTTTC
>JBOFMR010000207.1:0-1055 GCA_051658485.1 Phocaeicola sp. | reverse complement strand
GCTAATTGCTCGTTTGCTTTAATTACTTCTGCTGTTAATGCCATACTTATTTTTTTTCAGGATTCCATACTACTTCAATTGAGTAACCCAACATTGCGTTGTTTTTCTCGAACATCTTGAAGTCTACTGCTGTGAACTTTTGAATGAAATCTTTAGAGATTTTCGTTCCTTGATTCCACACTGGTTTGTCCAGTTTCACGTGGTATAGGTGTTTCTCTGATTCCAATGGGCTGTAACCCGTTTCCTTCTTCTCTGCCATATTCTTTGAATTTTTCATTTATAATATTAATTTTTTTATTGAAGTCTACTTGTGTTGCAAACTCTATTATATTCGTGTTCTCCCTCTCGAACCTATCTACGAAACTAGAGAAGTTTAATTTAATCTTCAACGCTTCGTCACTGATTAGACTCTTGTCTGATAGCTTCATAAGTTCGTCAAAGGTGTAATGCCTAAACGGTTCTAAGTGCTTTAGGATAATCATTCTTTGCAGCTCGATTGGGTCGTTTCTGTATTCTGTTTCAATCGTCTGCCACATAAGTGAATCTAATATCGCTTCGCTTGAGCCGTTGTCTTTGGCCTTTTTATACTGGTCGTATAAGTCCTCTACTGAATAGATATAGAACTCTGTGCCGTATGATATTGAGCTCCCCAAGAAACACTCTCCGTATCTTAATCTACATATCGTATCGTCTACAAACTTTTGCGCTGCTTCTAGGTTTCCCTTTATTGAGTTAAGGACACTTACTTTACTCTCAAAGTTAGACTCTACTTGTAGCTCGTTTACGCTTTTGTTTGAGATGTCACCACCGACCCCGATTGTTGCTGTGAAGATATCCGATTTTAACCTTTTTACTTCTTCAACATTGTAGTCCAGACTTGTTCTGTCGATTGTGGTTATCTGCACGGGGTTTCTTAAGTCCGCATCGTCTTTGCTGTTAGGCACTGGTATCTCAATCATTGAGCCAACCCCTGCTAAGCGTTTGTTAGCGCATATTGGGCACGGCTCTATAATTCCGTTACCTAAGACTTTATACTGCTTGTTTTGGTTTCTTAA
>JBOFMR010000206.1:0-25274 GCA_051658485.1 Phocaeicola sp. | reverse complement strand
TACTCAAAGAAGCTGCAGAATCGCCACCAAGTAGTGGATAATTTAGGAAATGGGGGTTGTCTTATATAAAAAGCAAGTCCAACTCATGGGTTTCAATGAGTTGGACTCGAATAACTATGCTTTAGCGGACACTAATAATTTGCAATTAATTCATCGGTTGAAAGCTGCTTTCCTAGATTGAAAAATCTATCTTCTTCTAAAATAGCCTCTTACTTTCTATAGATATCTTTCTAAAAAAAGTTTGTTTTTCCTATGAATCCCCATTCAAATATCCACTTTTAAACATTTAACCCCATCAAGAACAGCTCAATCGCTTGATCTTTGAAAAAGGTTTTTACAAAGAGACGCTTATACTATACTCCAAGGAGATTGGCTTACAACATAGATGAATCTACTTGACCAAAATGTTGCGACAAGAGACTCCTTACCTGCAGATACCCCTAAGAACAAATCTTAGAAATAGGCTCATCCAAAAGGGGTAAAAAAGTTCTATTTGTCACCTCCCTTATAGCTCTTTCGTTTTAAAAATCTATATCTCAACAGCCCATTGTTTCACGGTAGAAGTCAAGCATCTCTAATATCTCCTCTTTCGTAGCTGTTTGATTGATTTTGATATCACCAACATCACCCAACAGAGTGAAATTAACAGAGCCCCCTTGATTCTTTTTATCGTGGGTCATAAATTCATACAACTCATCGTATTGGTTGCAGTCGAAGGTAAATATACCGTAATTTGATTTTATAAACTGAATGGTTTGTCGAAGCTTTTCAATAGGGAATCCACTTTTCCTATGTGAGAGATAGAGTTCACACACCAATCCCCATGCTACTGCATAGCCGTGCAGAACGGGTTTTCTTAATTTCATGGCTAAACTTTCGAAAGCATGCCCCACTGTATGCCCCAAATTAAGTGCTTTGCGAATGCCTTGTTCGTAAGGATCTTGTTTAACAATCTCTTCCTTTATTTGTACAGACTCAGCTATAATCTCCTGCAAAGTAGCATATTGAATATGATCAAAATCAAATGCCAACAGCGAAGACCAATGCTTTGGCGTGCTAATAAGCCCATGTTTAATCATCTCTGCATAGCCTGAGAAAAGATTATCACTATCTAACGTACGTAGGAACTCTCCATAGATAAGCACCGACTCAGCTGGACAAAACACCCCTACTTCATTCTTGAGCCCATTGAAGTTGATGCCCGTTTTTCCGCCTACAGCTGCATCGACCATGGCTAAAAGAGTGGTAGGTATGTTGATATAGTTCATTCCCCGTTTGAAGGTAGCTGCTGCAAAACCTCCTAGATCTGTAACCATTCCTCCTCCTAGGTTAATAAGCAAAGAGTGGCGTGTAGCTCCGTAGTTACTTAATTCGTTCCAAACATATGATAATGTCTCTACCGTTTTATTTTCATCTCCGGCTCCAATAGTAATTGTTTTGCCCTTTTTGACAGCATCAACTCCTTGAAGGATAGGCATACACAGTTGTTGAGTGTGTTCATCCATAAGGATAAACAATTTGTCGTGCGGGCATTTTTGAATCGCTTCGTTAAGGTTGGTGTGCCAGTCATGACAAATAAGAATCTCTTGCTTTTTCATACACTTCGTTTTGTTGTTGGAGTGCAAAAATAGAAAAAAAGAGAAGTAAGAGCGCAAATGAGTAGCGAATTATGACTTTTTTCTCTAAAAAGAACTCTTTTCGTAATAAACAACAACTTCGAGAGGGAAAAGTTCTCAAAAAGTGTACGCCGCGCAACACTCTTTGCGCATCTTGTTGTTCGAGAAGATGAGCAATCAAGTGGCTATTTTATTTTACCAACCAATGACATTCTATTGATTGATATACAAAGAGAGGCTTCTCCCCTACCTACTCTACTTAGAACAAAAGAGTAAATAAATGCTTCAATTCTTCACACTACCTGACTATCAACGAATTACGGTGAAGAAAGAGAAAAATAATCTTCACCTAAACTTCACCAACTCTTTTTTGGCTAATAAATAGAGAAATGAGATAAATCCATCGCTCACTCCTTCCATAAATTCTTCTTGAAATTAAAGAGAAAACAACCTATAAAAAAGCATATAATGACTAGATGAATTTACCGTTTCACCTAGGTGAAACGGTAAATTCATCTAGTCAAAAAGCGAGATGACGCACAAAAAAAGATGTGTGATATATCGCGATTTAACACGATGCAACACACACCCTTTACACTATCAAAAGTCTCTCTACAGGCTACTTTATGCTAAGAATTTAATAAGCTCCTCTACAGCAAGCAGTGATTGCTCGCCAGTTGTCATATTCTTAAGCATTATCTTTTGCTCTTTCATCTCATTTTCGCCTACAATAGCCACAAATGGGATCTGCTTGTTGTTAGCATAATTCATCTGTTTCTTCATCTTTGCCGCATCAGGATATAGTTCAGCACAAATACCTGCTTGACGTACAGCTGCCAAAACAGAGATACAATAAGCAGCCTCAGCCTCTCCAAAGTTTACAAAGAAGAGTTTGGTTCCATTCACAGCCTCTTTCGGATAAAGGTCGAGTTGGTTCAGTACATCGAAAATACGGTCAGCACCAAAAGAGATACCTACCCCTGACATACCATCCATTCCAAAGACCCCTGTTAGATTGTCGTAACGACCACCTCCACAAATACTGCCTATCTCTACATCAAGAGCTTTCACTTCGAATATAGCACCTGTATAGTAATTCAATCCACGTGCTAATGTTAAATCCAACTCCACACCACACTTAATCCCTTGGTTTTTCAATGTAGAAAGAATAAATTCACTCTCCTCTACCCCTTTTACTCCCACTTCACTAGCAGCCAAAACGGTTTTAAGCGTTTGTAATTTCTCCTCGTTTGTTCCGCTTAATAGAATAATAGGTTGCAACTTATCAATCGCCTCTTGCGAAATCCCTTTGCTAGCCAGCTCCTTATTTACATTCTCTAAACCGATTTTATCTAGTTTATCGATTGCTACAGTAATATCAACTATTTTATCTGCTTCCCCAATAATCTCAGCGATACCCGTCAAGATTTTGCGGTTGTTTATTTTCACTAATACACGAATAGCCAATTCTTGATAGACTTTATCAATCATCTGCACCAACTCCACCTCATTCAACAGTGAGTTGCTACCCACTACATCGGCATCACATTGATAAAATTCACGGTAACGACCCTTTTGTGGACGGTCAGCACGCCACACAGGTTGAATTTGATAACGTTTAAAAGGGAATGAAATTTCATCGCGGTGCATCACTACGTAGCGAGCAAAAGGAACGGTTAAGTCATAACGAAGTCCTTTTTCACTAAATTTACTAGCTAGCTTTGCGGCATTGCGACTCAACAACTCTTCATCCGTAATTCCCGAAAAATAGTCTCCTGAATTTTGTATCTTAAACAACAACTTGTCTCCCTCGTCACCATACTTCCCCATCAAAGTGGATAGATTTTCCATCGAAGGAGTCTCTATTTGTTGATACCCAAAGAGGTGGAATGCACCTCGAATTGTATTAAATATGTAGTTCCGTTTCGCCATCTCTACAGGCGAGAAGTCTCTAGTTCCTTTTGGAATTCCTGGTTTTGCTGCCATATTGCTTGTTCTCATTAGTTTGGAAAGACAAAATTACACTATTTTTTTTGATTGCTAAAAGATAACATTGACAATAATTGAGTTCCTATATCAAGAATGATTTTAATAAACTCAACTTTCTCCTAAAATAGATAAAATGATTCTTCAGAAAAGGATTCTCTCCATCTCTTCCCTAGCTATTATTCAAGTAGCTGAAAAAGGTTCAATCTCCTGAATGAACTCTTTCAAACGATTCCACTCACCTCCATCACGCTACCTCTCACTTCCATCAATCCTCAAGAGTAATAAAAATAGTCCTATCCACACTCCGAAAAGGTGGATAGGACTATTTAAAAAGATGATTAATATCTATTAATTTCCAAGCCAAGAAGTAGGTTCACTACCCATGTCAAATTCTAAAACACCACCTGCTACTATATCAGCGAAACTAATATAAGGAAGTGTATAAACTTGTCCATTCAAACGAATCTGTTGGATATAGATGTTTTTATCTGAATTGTTGTTGGCACGGATTGTTAATTCCTTTCCATAACCTACATTAATTACCGCCTCATCTACAAGTGGTGAACCAAAATAGTAACGTCCGCCAGCAGGCTCTACTTGATAGAAACCAAGTGATGACAAGATGTACCAAGCAGACATTTGACCCACATCTTCATTACCTGAAAGACCATCAGGTTGGTCATGATAAAGTTCATTCAACACTCTTCTAACAAGCGTTGCTGTCTTCCAAGGTTGGCCAGTCATCGTGTAGAAATAAAGGATGTGGTGACTTGGTTCATTACCATGTGCATACTGTCCTATCAAACCAGTGATATCAGGAGAGGCTTCACTACCCATATCACCCTCTACAATAAAGAGTGAATCAAGCTTGTTGTAAAATTTCTCTTTCGACCCAAATTGTTCAATCAATCCCTCTACATCGTGTGGAACCAACCAAGTATATTGCCATGCATTTCCTTCAGTATAATCATCTTCACGGTGTGTAGAACGGAATGGATCAAAAGGAGTTCTCCACTCTTTCTTAGAAGACAAACCTCTTAAGAAACCAGTTTTGCTGTCAAAATAATATTTGTAAGCCTTGCTGCGATTATTGAAATATTGGTAATCCTCCTCTTTATTCATTTGCTTAGCTACACAAGCCAAAGCCCAGTCAGCAACAGCATATTCCAAACAGATAGCTACAGATTCATTATACTTATCAAAAGGTATGTAACCATATTGTTTGTACAAATCCATACCACGCTCATCAAGCATAGCCGATTTCTTCATCGCTTCGTAAGCCAAGTCATAATCAAATCCTTTAAATCCTTTTAGCATAGCATCCGCCACAACAGGTATACCTGGATTTCCTACCATACAATCTGTTTCACATCCCATAAGGTGCCAAACAGGTAGTTTGCCTTGTTCTTTGTAAATGTGCAACATTGTATTCACGATGCCTGTCATTTTTTCGGGATGAATAATAGTCATCAAAGGATGAGCTGCGCGATAAGTATCCCACAAAGAGAAAGTAGTATAATTTGTGAAATCAGCATTGGTATAATATTTACCATCCGACCCACGATAATCTTTATTTACGTCATTAAAGACAGAGGGTGCAACCATGCTGTGGTAGAGCGCTGTATAGAAAATACGCATAACAGACTCATCAGTCGATTTAATTTTAATTTTCGACAATTCGCTATTCCATGCTTCGTAAGCAGACTCTTTTACTTTTTGGAAATCCCAGTTAGGTAATTCCGCTTTCATATTCAATTGAGCATTCTCTATACTTACAGGTGAAAGGGCTACCTTCACTAAAAGAGGCTCATCTCCTATGCTACCATACATTGCTTCTCCATAAAGTTTAACGGCAGTAAGCGAATCTCCCGTACGCTTTTCATTCTTATCATATAGTTGAAAATTCTCAAAAGGTTTTGAGAATTCAGCTACAAAAAAGATGCGTTGGTCATTGGCCCATCCTTTTGAATAACGATATCCAGCAACCGTTGTATTGTTGATTACTTGCAAATGCGTCTCCATAGGTTTGTCCCAACAGTTTCCATTTTCAAGGTCAATTACTACGCGAGCGTCACTTGTTCCTTGAGGGAAACTATATTTATGCAATCCTACACGTTGTGTTGAAGTAAGTTCCACATCAACACCATAACGATCTAGGTGCGTAGCGTAATAACCGGGTGCACATTTCTCATTGGCACGGCTAAAGTAAGACCACATACCTGATTCCATGCTATCCTTTGTACCACGATTGTGATTCACATCACCTGTTGTAGGCATAAGGACAATGTCACTAAGGTCGCCAATACCGGTTCCACTTAGGTGTAGGTGACTAAAACCAATTACTGTCGTATCGGTTATGTGATAACCCGAAGTCCAATCCCATTCCTGAGGAATACTAGTAGGTCCCAACTGTACTGCTCCAAAAGGAACATTGGCTCCCATAAATACATGCCCGTGTCCACCTGTTCCAATGTATTGGTCTACATACTTAGCCACATCGTTGTCAGCTGGTGTAACTCCCATATTACTACAAGAAGTAAAGAGCGAAATGCTAAAGCAAACACCTGCTAAAACACTTTTTTTAATCTGTTCTCTTTTCATTATATTTACTCTCTTTAAAAATTAAACTATCGAATTCCGTTTTGTCAATGCTATAATCTTATTAATATATCCAAAGGCAATGTCAACAGCTGTATCTGCTGCACCAGAATAGAACTTTCCACTTTGAATTTTCTATCCATAGCTCTTTATCACAACCAAAGGTAACAAATAATACTTATACAAAGGTAATAATAGTAAATTTATCAAAAGTATGTCAAGCCATTATTTACACTGCCTTTTTTGTTTTTTTGTATATAATAGCTTTAAAAACGGCACAAATGGGATTCGAAGAGCTCTGTTTCCCACCTATCTTTTCACTCTTCGATAAATATTGGAGGAAGGTCACCAAAGAGTCTTTGGATTGAATTAAATTGGTTTGATTGGAAAAAGGGCATTGGAAAGGGTTAAAAAATATCTCGAAATCGTTTTACCTCATTCGTTGACCGCAAAAGAGAACGTATGGAGAAGAAGCATGTCAAATGATTGTAAAAACAAGCCCACAATGAGATGAAAAGGCTAATAAATTTGTACTTTTGCCCAGTTTTATCATATAGAGCGAAAACAAATGCAAAAATGATTGAAATGAAAACAAGTCATATACTAACCATTGGCCTACTGCTGTTCATAGCAACAGCGTGTGAAACGGGTCATAAAAAAAAAGGAAATAAGATGAGCAACAAAAACCGCACAGAGGTACAATTCGAAACCACATTGGGCAATTTTACCGTTGAATTATACAACGAAACTCCGCTTCACCGTGAAAACTTTATTAAGTTGATAGAAGAGGGACTGTACGATCAAACCCTTTTCCACCGCGTGATCAAGCAATTCATGATTCAAGCGGGCGATCCAGATAGTAAAACAGCTTCGGATACAGCTTCATTAGGTTCGGGTGATGTAGGCTATACCATTCCTGCTGAAATGAATACTCCCTTTTTCCACAAAAGAGGTGCATTGGCAGCAGCTAGACAAGGGGATGAAGTAAACCCTGAGAAGGCCTCATCGGGTTGTCAATTCTACATTGTTACAGGGCGCAAGTTCTCGGAAGCGCAACTACAAAACATGGAGATCCAAATCAACGAGCAACGCGAAGGGGCAATCTTCGACACATTGGCTAGAAACCACATGAAGGAGATTTACAAAATGCGTAAAGCAAATGACAACGAATGGTTGCTAGCTCTGCAAGATACTTTGGAAGCACAAGCACGTGAGATGGCAGACAAAGAGGAGAAATATAGATTCACACCCGAACAAATAAAGGCATATACCACTGTAGGAGGTGCTCCTCACTTGGATGGAAGCTATACCATCTTTGGAGAAATAACCGAAGGGATGGAAACTGTTAACAATATAGAGATTACTAAAACAAACCGTGGTGACCGACCTACAACGGATATTCGCATCTTAAAAGCTACGATTAAACAATAAGATGATTGAAGTAAATAAATATACCCTCTCGAATGGATTGCGTTTGATCCATTCGGAGGATATCACCACCCAAATGGTGGCTATCAATGTATTATACAATGTAGGTGCACGCGATGAAGACCCAACAAAAACGGGATTTGCACATCTCTTTGAGCACCTAATGTTTGGTGGATCGGTTCACATCCCTGAATACGACGAGCCCGTGCAGCAATCTGGCGGTGAGAATAACGCTTGGACTAGCAATGATATTACCAATTACTACATTACACTACCCCGCCAGAATGCCGAAATAGGATTTTGGTTGGAGAGTGATCGTATGCTCTCTCTTGATTTTAACGAGAAGAGTCTTGAGGTGCAACGAAACGTCGTAATGGAGGAGTTTAAACAACGGAATTTGAACCAACCCTATGGGGATGTAGCACATTTAATTCGCTCAATGGCTTACAAAGTTCATCCTTACCAATGGCCAACCATCGGTAAAGAGTTGAGTCATATTGAAAATGCAACATTGGAGGAGGTAAAAGCTTTCTTCTTCCGCTTCTACGCACCCGACAATGCCATCCTATCCATCACGGGGCACATCAGTTTTGAAGAAGCTATTCGACTCACTGAAAAATGGTTTAGTTCTATCCCCTGCCGATTAACTCCACCAAAAGCTCTTCCAAAAGAGCCTCAACAGATGACAGAATATCGCATGACAGTAGAGCGTCCTGTACCTCTTGATGCTCTTTATATGGCATTTAGAATGTGTGACCGAAAACATCCGGACTATTATGCATGCGATATGCTAAGCGACTTGTTAAGCAACGGGCGTTCTAGCCGCCTAATCCAACACTTGGTACAGGATAAACAACTCTTTGGTTCCATTGATGCACACATTGATGGAAGTATAGATGATGGGCTTTTCCATATTATTGGCAAACCGGCACAAGGGGTAACACTAGAGCAAGCCGAAGCAGCCATCTGGAAAGAGTTGGAAAAAATGAAAAATGAAGAGATGAGCGAAGAGGAGTTGGAGAAGGTTAAGAATCGCTACGAAAGCGAGCAAATCTTCAGCAACTTAAACTATTTAAATGTATCGACCAACTTGGCTTATTATGAACTAATAGGTAGAGCAGAAGATATAAACGATGAGGTAGATAAATACCGCTCTGTGAACAGTACACAAATTAAAGAGTTAGCAAAACGCCTTTTTGTACCTACCAACTGTTCGGTTCTCTATTACAAAGCATCAAAAGCATAAAACATGGATTTTAAAAACTACAGCAGCCACTACAAGGAGTTGGCAAAGTTAGGTATCCCCATTGTTATTGGACAAGTGGGTATGGTCGTATTGGGTTTTGCAGACACCCTGATGATAGCGCGCCACAGTACCAATGAACTTGCTGCTGCTAGCTTTGTCAATAATATGTTTGTCCTAGCCATTGTTTTCTCTACAGGCTTTGGATATGGACTAACCCCCGTAATAGGAAGTTTGTGGGGAAAAGGGGAAAAGGATTCAGTAGGAAGAATGGTTAAAAACAGTCTATTTCTCAACACGCTACTTGCCATTGTCTTACTCCTGCTGATGACACTACTCTACTTCAACATTCACCGGTTGGGGCAGCCCGAGGAGCTTTATCCACTGATGCTTCCCTACTTTCTTATCCTATTAGGGTCCATCCCCTTTCTTACTTGGTTTAATACATTCAAGCAATTTTGCGATGCTATAGGAGATACACACATCTCTATGTGGATATTACTCAGCGGAAACCTACTTAATATTATAGGAAATTATCTATTAATTTATGGGAAGTACGGATTTCCTGAATGGGGCCTAGAGGGGGCTGGTATATCAACCTTACTGTCACGTATCTATATGACACTGCTATTTGCAGCCATATTTTTCTTCTCAAAACGGTATAAGATGTTTTCATCAGCCTTCAAAAAAAGTCTACTTAACCGAAAAGATTATGGATATCTAACCAAATTAGGTGTCCCTATTGGACTACAAATGGGAATGGAAACAGCTGCTTTTGCACTAAGTACAGTGATGGTAGGATGGCTTGGCACGATGCAATTAGCAGCCCACCAAGTAATGCTTACTATATCGCAACTCTGCTTTATGATATATTACGGTATGGGGGCGGCGGTGGCTGTACGCATCAGTTATTTTCACGGACAGAAAGACAAGGTGGGCATCAACCGATCAGCTACAGCCTGCTTCCATCTAATCCTTACGATGGCTTTCATCTCGGTGTTACCTATCCTTTTAATGAGAAACGAACTAGGAATATGGTTTACAGGAAGTGAAAAGGTAGCTTTCTTAGTTGCTCAATTGACCATCCCATTGCTTCTTTACCAATTTGGAGATGGTATGCAGTGTAATTATGCCAATGCATTACGAGGCATAACCGATGTTAAACCGGTTATGATTATCGCTTTCATTGCCTATTTCTTAATTTCACTGCCTGCAGGCTATATCTTTGGCTTTATCCTTAAGGGTGGGTTATTTGGGATTTGGATGGCTTTCCCCTTTGGGCTGACTACAGCAGGAATTATGTATTATGCACGCTTCCGTCAACAAATGAACAAAATGAGTGAGCAGCAAAGGGGTAATATAGACATTTTATAACCTTGCAAAAACCATTCAATAGGAGATATTGATATTCAAACAATATTACTTATATTTGCAACCATTAAAAATAAAAAACGATGGAAATAAATGTAATAGAGTCGCTCCTTTTCATTATGGTAAGCTTATTGGCTGGTGTCATATTGAAAATGGGCCTAAAACGAACTTTTATCCCCTACACTGTAGGGCTTTTTATTGTAGGTCTAACCATTGGCGCATGCTCTAGATATGGATTCATTGAGCTATCTCCGCTAATCGATCATACACTAAAGGGAGTTAGTAATATGCAGCCAGATATCATTCTCTACATATTCTTACCCATTCTCATCTTTGAAGCATCACTCAATCTAGATACGCATGTCTTCAAAAATACCCTCACAAATGCAACCATACTTTCCGTTCCTGGAGTAGCTGTTGCCTTACTACTAACAGGAGGGTTATTAATGGGGATACAGTACTGTTTTCCTAGTTACAACCCTGAATGGAGTTGGAGCATTGCCTTCTTATTTGGGGCACTTATCTCAGCTACAGACCCCGTAGCTGTTGTAGCACTGCTACATGAGCTTAAAACCGACAAACGCTTCACCACCCTAGTTGATGCAGAATCTATGCTTAATGACGGAACTGGTATTGTCTTCTTTATGCTCTTTTTCAGCGGATTTACAGCGGCTGGATTGCACTATGGACCTGTTTTAAACTTTACATTAACTGTATTTGGGGCCATAATTATAGGAGGATTAGTTGCTGGCATAAGTCTATGGCTTGCCCGTAAAGCGAATCAAGATACCATCATCCAAAACAGTATCTTATTTATATCAGCCTATATCTTATTCTATCTTACGAATAACATTTTGGAGGTGTCAGGTGTTATTGCGTTGGTCACTTTTGGAGTTATTATAGCCTATGCAGGGCGCACTCGATTGAGCAAAAAATCTTTCACTTTTATTCATGACTTTTGGGCACTTGCTGCTTATTTAGCCAATACGCTTATTTTCATAATCGTAGGAATTATCATTGCTATGAAGTGTAGCTTTACATGGAAAGACTTAATGATCCTCTTTATTGTATACATAGGATTAAATCTTATCCGAGCAATTATGGTTTTTCTTTTCTTGCCCATTCTACGCAAATTACATTATGGATTAACGATTCCAGAAGCTCTTGTACTAAGTTGGGCAGGATTGCGTGGAGCACTTGGTTTGGTGTTGGCACTACTTGTTTTTTACACACCAAGCATACCAGAAGAGGTGAGAAGTCAATTGCTTTTTCTAACGGGAGGAGTCGTAACCCTTACTCTAACAATCAATGCAACAACGATGAATTGGTTACTTAACAAGCTAAAGCTCACAAGAAAACCATCTTCTAAGCTACTGCTAGATTACAACATTCAGTCCATCTATCGTAATAAAAGTATAGACTATCTCAATACGCTACAGGAAAAAGCCTCTTTAAAAGAGGCTGATTGGGATAAACTTACACTTTATCTACCTCAGATAACTGATAAACCAATTAGTGAGGGGATTACTGAGCAATCCTTTATTGCCTATACTCGAAAAAAAATCATAGAGAAAGAGCTTTCGCTCTGCATGCAACTTTTCCAAAATGGTACCATCTCACTATTTTCAGAGAAAAGGCTATCAGGAATGATTGAAAATTTAGATGATAAAGATGGAGAGATCTCTTTTACAGCTCTACAAGAACGAATCGAAGAGATGGGTATTTCTACCTATTTTCAGAAGAAAACGAGTCGCTGGAACTTTCTATTCTCTCATTTATTCTCTAAGAGAGTTATAAATAGCTACGACCTATTGCACGGTTTTATAACTCTACAAAAAAATGGTCTACTATTCACGAAGGAGTTAGCAAGTTCTAGCAAGTTGGAAAAACATGAGATTGAGTCCATTAACTCAATTAGCAAAGAGTTGGAAGAAAATCTAATAAATGCACAAGAGAAACTTGATTTTATCTCCAAAAACTATCCTGAATCGTATCAACTAGCTATACAAGACAAAGCCAAGCGTATGTTGTTAAAGAAGGAACGACAACTAATTCATGAACTAGCCAATTTAGGAATGCTAAGTGAAGAGGAAAGTGAAGAGATGGAGAACCGAGTTGGAAAGAAAACTGAAGAGTAGCGAAGGTGTAGTAAAAACCACCTAAAAGTCAAAGAACATTCAGTAATAAAACGAAGTAGCTTAATAAAATCAATCCGATATTCATTAAGCCCCACAACCCTATTCCGGAAGTAGTGAATTTGTATCCTATTGTTGCACAAATAAGTGGAATATAGATACAACTCACTCTTTATGAAAGAATTTGCCCAAATATCCCTAGATGGTGCAATAATTACTATTGTACCATCTAGCAGGAGAGAACTCAGAAAATCTAACTTTTTTATCTCATTTTCTTATTCAATATATGTATACAAACAAACTTGTTTTGTCACTTTTCTTGTCGCTAATAATATCTATAGGTTATGTAAATGCTCAAAACACAATAGGGCAAGACTCAATAGAAAGAAGTGACGTAACAATACAGAAAATTCATAGTGACTCTCTACTTATGAAACGATTCATAGAAGAGCAGATCCCAATTACTTACAACAACGAAATAAAGCTATTAACGAGTGGTAAACTAAAATTTATAGACCTATTTGAGTCTATAAAAGCAGCAAAACATCACATCCACTTAGAATATTTTAATTTCAGAAACGATTCAATAGCCAACGAACTCTTTGATTTACTAGCCCAAAAGGCAAAGGAAGGAGTAGAGGTACGAGCTCTTTTTGATGATTTTGGAAACTGGTCTAATAACCGACCACTTAAGAAGAAGCACTTGAAATCCATTCAACAAAGAGGCATCGAAATAGTCAAATACGATCCGATTAAATTCCCTTGGATTAATCACGTCTTTGCACGTGACCATCGAAAGATAATTGTCATTGATGGAGTCATAGGCTATACAGGTGGGATGAACATTGCTGATTACTATATTAATGGATTACCAGAAATTGGCGATTGGCGAGATATGCATGTACGCATTAAAGGCGATGCTGTAAGTAATCTACAAGATATTTTCTTAGAGATCTGGAATAGAACAACAAAGCAAAACATCGGTGGAGAGGCTTACTTTCCTCTACGAGCCTCTAATAATAAAATAGAAACAGGAGCAAAAACCGTTGCTATAGTAGACCGAATTCCACGCAAGAGTCCTAAAAAAATGAGAGAGGCTTACATCCAATCATTGGATATGGCGCAAAACAAGGTGCAGATTATCAACCCCTACTTCACTCCTATCTCTAGTATAAAAAAGGCGATTAAAAGAGCACTAAAAAGAGGTGTTGAAGTAGAGATACTTGTTCCTTCTAAGTCAGATATACCATTTACGCCTCAAGCTGTTTTTTACATAGGTAATAAACTAAGAAAAGAGGGTGCCGAAATCTATATGTACAACGGTGGATTTCACCATGCAAAGATTATGATGGTAGACAGTACATTCTGTACGGTAGGTAGTACCAACCTAAATAGTAGAAGCCTGAAATATGACTACGAGGTTAATGCTTTCATCTTTGATACAGAAGTTACCGAAGACCTTATCACCATTTTTGAGAAAGACAAGCTTGAAAGTACCCTACTCACCAAAGAGGTCTATAAAAAAGCAGGGGCTTGGAAGAAAATAAGCGGATGGTTTGCCCATCTTTTCACCCCCGTCTTATAAAATCAACAAAAAAAAAGTTTGCCCCATTAAAGATCGTTTTAATCTTTAATGGGGCAAACTTTTTTTGCATCCCTAATATCCGCAAGTATTCTACAATACGTTATCGTTCAAACGATTATTAAAATTCACTTTCACCCCAATAGGTGAAAAGTTTTCTCTATAACTATCTGCATTGTAATATTATACAAAACAGATTACGGATTTAAGAATCTAGAAAAATATTCTCTACCTGTTGAATAAATCCAACTGATTAAATATTCTTGACTTTGATTAAATACTCAGCAATTTGTACAGCATTCAATGCAGCACCCTTCTTAATTTGATCACTAACTGACCAGAAAGTCAAACCTTTGTCGTTTGTTAAGTCTTTACGGATACGACCTACATAAACAGGATCTTTACCAGCCAAGAATAGTGGCATAGGATACTCTTTCTTTTCAGGATTATCCATCAACACCACACCTTCAGCTCCTTCAAAAGCTGCACGAACATCCTCCAAAGACAATGCCTCTTCTGTCTCAATCCAAATACTCTCAGAGTGAGCGCGAAGTGCAGGTACACGAACACAAGTTGCACTAACTTCAATATCAGAGTGCATAATCTTGCGAGTCTCATTATACATCTTCATCTCCTCTTTGGTATAGCCATTTTCAGTGAAAACGTCTACTTGAGGAATCAAGTTAAAGGCCAATTGATAAGCAAATTTCTCAACAGTTACAGCTTCGTTAGCCAATACTTGACGGTATTGCTCATACAATTCATCCATCGCTGCAGCACCTGCTCCACTAGCCGCTTGGTAAGTAGATACATGTACACGTTTTATATGCGAAAGTTTTTCGATAGCTTTAAGTGCAACAACCATCTGAATTGTTGTACAATTGGGATTGGCAATAATTCCACGTGGTCTAACCAATGCATCTTCTGGATTTACCTCAGGTACAACCAAAGGAATATCATTATCCATACGGAAAGCACTTGAGTTATCAATCATCACAGCACCATATTTTGTAATGGTTTCAGCATATTCTTTTGAGATTCCAGCACCAGCAGAGGTAAAGGCAATATCAACCCCCTTAAAATCATCGTTGTGTTGCAAAAGTTTTACCTCAAGCTCCTTACCGCAAAAGGCATACTTTTGTCCTGCACTTCGAGCAGAACCGAACAACACCAACTCATCCATCGGGAAGTTTCTTTCTTCAAGTACGCGAAGGAACTCCTGTCCTACCGCACCGCTTGCACCAACAATAGCTACTTTCATTTTATTTCCTATTTAATTAGATTATTACTCTATTAGCTACCAATTCGACCGAATTATAGCAAATCGAGGGGCAAAAATACAACTATTTCAAGATTATAAGATAGCAGAAAGAATGTTTTTTTGTAATTTTGTCCCTAATTTATTCATTTCATTGCAAAAGCCTATGGATTTCTTCAATTTTGACATCGTTTTTCCCATCACAAATCCCACTTGGATTTTTCTATCAGTACTAATGATTATCCTATTTGCTCCCATTATTATGGGCAAGCTACGCATCCCTCACATCATTGGAATGATTTTAGCGGGAGTAGTAGTTGGTAAATATGGACTAAACATACTCGCTCATGACAGCAGTTTCGAAATATTCGGAAAGGTTGGTTTATATTATATCATGTTCCTGGCAGGGTTAGAGATGGATATGGAAGATTTCAAAAAAAACCGAACAAAGGGACTTGTCTTCGGATTAATGACCTTCTTGGTTCCAATGATACTCGGTATTTGGAGTAGCATATCTCTTTTGGGATATGGCCTCTTAACATCTGTTTTACTCGCTAGTATGTATGCCAGCCATACACTCATCGCCTTCCCTATCATAACCCGCTATGGACTTTCTAGGCAACGTACTGTCAGCATTACGATTGGTGGAACAGCAATTACCGTTGCACTCGCCCTCGTTATACTTGCAGCAATTAGCGGTATGTTCAAAGGAGAAGTTATAAATCAACTCTTCTGGTTTCGCTTACTAGGAAAAACAGCTGCCGTATTGGGTGCTCTTATATTTTTGATGCCTCGCTTAAGCCGATGGTTCTTCCGAAAATACGAAGATCCAGTTATGCAATTTATATTTGTTCTCTCTATGGTCTTTTTAGGAGGCGGCTTGATGGAACTAGCAGGTATGGAAGGAATCTTGGGTGCCTTTGCAGCAGGACTTATCCTAAATCGCTTTGTACCCCATGTATCTCCACTGATGAATCGCATAGAATTTGTTGGTAATGCACTTTTTATACCCTATTTCTTAATCGGCGTAGGAATGATTGTTGACGTTCGCTGTTTTTTATCATTGGGTGAAGCCTTAAAAGTGGCAATTGTAATGACTGTTATAGCTACCTTCAGCAAATGGCTTGCAGCATGGATTACCCAAAAAATCTACGGCATGAAAAGTTCAGAACGAAGCATCATGTTTGGATTGAGCAATGCACAGGCAGCGGCTACACTGGCTGCAGTACTAATAGGTCATGAAATCGTGCTCGATAATGGCGAACTTCTTTTAAATGACCACGTACTAAACGGAACAATTGTAATGATACTTTGTACTTGTATTATCAGCTCTGTCATCACAGAACGAGCTGCGCAAAAGATCATTACCGAAGAGAATCTTACAGAAGATAAAGAGACAAAACCACAAGAAGAGAAAGAACGGTTTCTTATTCCTATATCAAACCCTACAACCATAGACTCACTTATTAGTATGGCCCTTATGCTAAAAGAGGAGAAAAAGAAGGTTGATTTAGTGGCTATAACAGTCTTAAATGACAGTGAAGACGTTGAGAAGAAAGAGATTATAGGAAAACGGAATCTAGAAAGAGCAGCCATGTTAGCTGCAGCCTCAGAAAATGAAATCAAAACCGTATTGAGATACGATTTAAATATCGGTCAAGGAATCATTCACGCACTTAAAGAGTATGTAGCAACCGATTTAATTATGGGATTGCACCGAAAAATGAATCTGTTAGACTCTTATTTTGGACAGCTTACAGAGACATTACTAAAAGGTACAAATCGACAAGTCATGATTGTGAAGATGTTGATTCCTACTAATACGCTACGAAAAATCGTTATTGCCGTACCCGAAAAAGCAGAATACGAAACAGGGTTTGCGAAATGGATTACGCAAATGTGTAGAATGGGTAGAATGGTAGGATGTCGAATACACTTTTTCGCAACAGAAGCTACACATCAACAGATACGTAAAATAACCGAGAAGAAAGGATTTAACACCTTTACTGAATTTTCGATACTAGAAGAGTGGGATGACCTACTTCTATTAACAGAACAAGTAAACAGTGATCATCTTTTTGTCATAGTTTCATCGCGTAAGGGGTCTTTATCTTACAAAAACTCTTTCGAACGCATACCAGAGCAAGTAAGTAAATACTTCTCAAGCAATAGCTTAATCATTTTATATCCCGAACAAGGAGGGAACTCTAACGAAATCACTTCATTTACAGACCCATCTAGACAGGTTGAAACGAATGTATACAATGAGGTAGAAAGATGGTTCCATAAATGGTTCAGAAAAGGAGATAAACGAAATGAATAATGAATGGATGGAGCGCACAGAGCTCCTCTTTGGAAAAGATAAGGTAGAACGCTTGCGCCAAGCACATGTATTAATAGTAGGTGTAGGAGGTGTAGGAGGTTATGCAGCTGAAATGATATGTCGTGCCGGTGTTGGGAAAATGACAATTGTAGATGCTGACACTGTGCAACTTAGCAATATTAACAGACAAATGGCTGCACTGCAAAGTACCGTTGGAGAGGAAAAAGTGGCGGTCTTGGCACGTAGATATAAAGATATAAATCCTGAATTAGAGCTAACTATTCTGCCTGACTATTTGAAAGATGAAGCGATTCCAGAACTACTGGATAGTACGAAATTTGATTTTGTCATAGATGCAATTGATACGGTAGCACCTAAATGCTACCTCATCTATCATGCCAAGAGACGAAACATACCCATAATCAGCAGCATGGGTGCAGGAGCCAAATCAGACATCAGCCAAGTACGATTTGCTGATCTATGGGATACCTACCACTGCGGACTAAGCAAAGCTGTTCGTAAACGCATGCAAAAATTGGGAATGAAACGAAAACTACCCGTCGTTTTTAGTACCGAACAAGCCAATCCTGAAGCAATCTTGTTAGTCGAGAATGAGAGGAATAAGAAATCAACAGCAGGAACAGTTAGCTATATGCCTGCCGTTTTTGGATGTTTTCTCGCCGAATATGTAATTAAACGACTCTAATACAATGATTAAACTTACTGGAATTACAAAGAAATTTGATACTTTACAAGTTTTAAAAGGGGTAGATTTGACTATCAACGAAGGAGAAGTTGTAAGTATTGTAGGTCCTAGTGGGGCAGGAAAAACCACACTACTTCAGATAATGGGTACGCTGGACCAAGCAGATAGTGGAACGGTATGGATTAACAATATAGAAGTAAACCAGCTCAAAGAGAGGGAGCTGGCAGCATTTCGAAACAAACAGATAGGATTTGTCTTTCAATTTCATCAACTTCTACCCGAATTCACTGCACTAGAGAATGTCATGATTCCTGCACTCATTGCAGGAGAATCTGCAAAAAAAGCAATGCAAGAGGCCAAAGAACGTTTGCATTTCTTAGGATTGGAAAATCGTATGGAGCATAAACCTGCCGAGTTATCAGGGGGTGAGAAACAGCGCGTAGCTGTAGCACGTGCACTTGTTAATCGCCCTGCTGTCATATTGGCTGACGAGCCCTCTGGAAGTTTAGATACACAAAACAAGGAGGAGTTGCATCAACTATTTTTTGACTTACGCCAGCAATTGGGACAAACCTTTGTCATTGTTACCCATGATGAGGGACTAGCACAATTAACCGATCGCACCATTCACCTACTTGATGGAGCTGTCGACCACATCTTATAGAGAAGAAAGTTATTTAAACTACTCGCTTCATGTAAGAATATTAAAATTATCCTATACTTTTGCAGTTCATTATAGTACCGACTTTATAAAATACATCAGATGAAAAAAGAAAAAATTATATTAACAGGAGACCGCCCTACAGGTCGTCTACACATTGGTCACTACGTAGGATCATTAAAACGCCGAGTAGAACTACAAAATTCAGGCCTATTCGACAAACTATTTGTCTTTATAGCCGATGCACAAGCACTCACGGATAACATGGACAATCCCGAAAAGGTGCGACAAAATGTAATCGAAGTAGCGCTTGACTATTTAGCTTGCGGACTCGACCCTACGAAATCGACTATCTTTATTCAGTCACAAATTCCTGAATTATGCGAATTAGCATTCTACTTTATGAATTTGGTTACCGTATCACGCCTACAACGCAATCCTACGGTGAAGACTGAGATTCAGATGCGTAATTTCGAAGCAAGCATTCCTGTTGGCTTCTTCACCTACCCCATTAGCCAAGCAGCAGATATTACTGCCTTTCGCGCTACAACTGTCCCAGTAGGAGAAGATCAAGAACCTATGATTGAACAAGCTCGCGAAATAGCCCGTCGCTTCAATCACATTTATGGTGACACCCTAGTTGAGCCCGAGATTCTACTTCCTGAGAATGCTGCCTGCCTACGCCTACCAGGAACAGATGGAAAGGCTAAAATGAGCAAATCACTTGGCAATTGCATCTACCTTTCGGACACAGCTGAAGAGATGGATAAAAAAATAAAAAGCATGTACACTGACCCTACCCACTTACGCGTACAAGATCCTGGTAAGATAGAGGGGAATACAGTGTTTACCTATCTAGATGCATTTTGCAAAGAGGAGCATTTTGGTTTGTACCTACCTGAATATCCAAACCTCGATGAGCTTAAAGCACACTACCAACGAGGTGGACTAGGCGATATGAAGGTGAAAAAATTCCTAGCAGCAATTATGCAAGAGGAGTTTACTCCCATTCGTGAACGTAGAAAAGAGTTTGAAAAAGATATCCCTGCAATCTATGAAATGCTTCGCAAAGGATGTGAAGAGGCACGTACAGCAGCAGCAGCTACACTAGATGATGTACGCAACGCTATGAAACTAACCTATTTTGATGATGAAGCACTTATTGCTGAGCAAGTTAAGCGTTTTAGCCAACAGTAAATAAAAAGATTCTCTTTGCAAAGAGAAAGAGTTAAAGCTAAAAGCCATTTTATCCGACTACTTAACGGATAGAATGGCTTTTATACATAGTTATCAAGCCAATTTTAACAGGAAGAAATTACATAAACAACCTAATAAGTTCATCCATTCAAACGGTTGTTTTCGAAAATCAAACGGTTGTTTTTAGAAGATCCTCTCAAGATTTCCTTTCACCTCAAAGTAAACCCCTAAACCATTTCCCCTCACTTTGAATTTGGACTAAAAAATAGTTCTACATTCAATGATATTTTATAAAGAGACCATACTATCTTTGCCAGATGAAAAAAGTACAGATAGCATTAGGTATGATTGCATTGGCTTTGGGAGTCATAGGAATCTTTTTGCCACTTTTACCCACAACTCCTTTTCTGCTATTGGCTGCTTCACTCTTTTTTCGAAGCTCCCCGAAATACTATCATTGGCTACTCCAACATAAATATTTAGGTCCTTACATACGTCAATTTAGAGAAGAAAAAGCCATTCCATTAAAAGGGAAAATCATCTCAATTTCACTCATTTGGATTACATTAGGCTATTGTACATTGACCATTTCATCTATTTGGTGGGTAAGGCTATTTTTTATTTTACTCGCCATAGGAGTCACCTACCACATCTGTTCTTACAAAACGCTGCAAAAAAAGAATCTGTAGTTTTTTTTGAAAGAACTCCTATTTTCAGAGCAAAAGATTTCCATATATAGATACAAACTACTATATTTGCTCATATTTAGGTATACAATGACGGAAGAAGATAAAAAGCTATTAACCAATTTCGAAACGAAACTGAGGCATTTCATCTATCTACACGATGAATTAAAGCGTGAAAACAAAGAGTTGAAAGAGATGCTTCTCCAAAAAGAAGAAGAACTTCAGATACTGGAAAATAAGATAGAACAAGCAGAGGCTAGCTATGCAAACCTTAAATGGGCTAGGATGATTAGTGTACGCGATAAAGACATCAAAGAGACGAAGGAACGTATATCTGGATTGGTGCGTGAAATCGACAAATGCATAACTTTGCTAAGTAAATCAAACTAAAGAGAGGAAGGCAAATGGACGATTCATTTAAAGTACACTTACTGATTGATAACGAACGATATCCACTCACGATAAAACGTAGTGAGGAGGAATATTATCGGAACGCTGCCAAACAGATTAATGATAAACTCACTAAATACCGAAGCCGTTTTCCTAACTTCATGTTAGAGAAGCATTGGGCTATGGCTGCATTAGAGTTGGCTCTTGAAAATCAAACGCTGAAAGGGAAAAATGATACAATACCCTATCAGGAACAGATAGAAAAGCTAATGAAAGAGGTAGAAGAGGCTATTCAGAATACAAAAGAGGGTGTAAAATAGAGCTCGAAACAGAAATCACGCACAACTAAACTATTAAGAAAAGAACTTAGTAGCTAGTTGTGTTTTTTATTTATATAATTTAATAACCATGATAACAACGGTAATAATAGCAACGTTATGCTTCGCAGTAGGTGGAGGGTTATCATACGTGCTTTTCAGATATGGACTGAAATCAAAGTATGAAGCAATCCTCAAAGAGGCGAAAATAGAAGCTGAAGTAATTAAAAAGAACAAACTGCTAGAGGTTAAGGAAAAATTCTTAAACAAAAAAGCAGACCTAGAAAAGGAGGTTGCTCAACGTAACCAAAAGATTCAACAGGCGGAAAACCGAGTTAAGCAACGCGAGCTTTCCTTGAATCAAAAGCAAGATGAAGTGCAACGGAAGCGTGCAGAAGCAGAGTCAATCAAAGAAAATTTAGAGACTCAAATGGGTTTTATTGAGAAGAAAAAAGAGGAACTTGATAAACTACAAATACAAGAACGTGAAAAATTAGAGACGATTTCAGGCCTATCGGCAGAAGATGCCAAAGAGCGCTTGGTAGAATCTTTGAAAGCAGAAGCTAAGACGGAAGCAGCATCCTTTATAAATGACATCATGGATGATGCTAAACTAACTGCTAACAAGGAGGCAAAACGAATCGTTATCCAATCAATTCAAAGAGTTGCCACAGAAACAGCTATCGAGAATTCGGTTACTGTATTCCACATTGAATCAGATGAAATCAAAGGACGTATCATTGGACGTGAAGGAAGAAACATCCGTGCGCTTGAAGCTGCTACGGGCGTAGAGATCGTGGTAGATGATACTCCAGAAGCTATTGTTCTTTCAGCTTTCGACCCTGTACGTCGCGAAATAGCTCGCTTAGCTTTACACCAATTGGTTACTGACGGACGTATTCACCCTGCTCGTATCGAGGAGGTTGTTACTAAAGTACGCAAACAGGTAGAAGAGGAGATTATCGAAACGGGAAAACGCACAACGATTGACTTAGGTATACACGGTTTGCACCCCGAATTGATTCGAATTATTGGTAAGATGAAGTACCGCTCATCATATGGTCAAAACTTGCTTCAACATGCACGTGAGACGGCTAATCTATGTGCAGTAATGGCATCTGAGTTGGGATTAAACCCTAAGAAAGCAAAACGTGCCGGTCTACTTCATGATATAGGTAAAGTGCCTGATGAAGAACCAGAATTGCCACACGCTATTCTAGGTATGAAGCTAGCTGAAAGATATAAAGAGAAAGCAGATATATGCAATGCTATTGGCGCACACCACGATGAGGTAGAAATGACAAGTTTACTAGCACCTATCGTACAGGTTTGTGATGCTATATCAGGAGCACGTCCTGGGGCACGTCGAGAAATTGTAGAGGCCTACATCAAACGATTGAATGACTTGGAACAACTAGCTATGGCTTATCCAGGAGTTACAAAAACTTATGCTATTCAAGCAGGTCGTGAATTGCGTGTAATCGTAGGTGCTGATAAAATTGATGACAAACAGACTGAAAGTCTATCAGCAGATATTGCAAGAAAAATTCAAGATGAGATGACTTATCCTGGACAAGTTAAGATTACAGTTATCCGCGAAACTCGCGCTATTAGCTTTGCTAAATAAATAAAAACGCTCGCGGGCACATTTCAATAGACAGATACGGTCGTGCAAGTTTGTACGACCGTATCTGTTTTTGGATAGATAAAAAAAACAGAAAAACATCTACTTTGTATTTTTATATCAATACGATTACCTACTAGGACAACAAAGATAACTTATGTATAAAGTAAGAAAAAGATTAGAGGTGTCAGCTTCACACAGTTTGAAGCTCTCCTACCCTAGCAAGTGCGAAAACTTGCACGGACACAATTGGATTATAGACGTCTATTGCAAAGCGGAAGAGCTAAATGCAGACGGAATGGTTGTAGACTTCACTCATATCAAGAACATGGTACAAGAGAAGCTCGACCACAAGAATCTTAACGAGATATTCCCTGCCATGAACACAACAGCTGAAAACTTATCTAAATGGATTTGCGAGCAAGTTCCTCACTGCTACAAGGTAGAAGTTCAAGAATCAGAAAATAATGTTGCAACCTATGAGAAAGATTAACGAGATATTCTACAGTATCCAAGGTGAAGGTACCTTCACCGGCACACCTGCTATTTTTGTGCGCTTCTCGGGCTGTAACTTAAAGTGCCACTTCTGCGACACCAAACACGAATCAGGAATACTAATGAGCGATGAGCAGATTATTGAAGAAGTAAACAAGTATCCTGGACATGTAATAATACTAACAGGTGGAGAACCTTCTCTGTGGATTGATAAAGAGTTTGTGCAATTGTTTAAAGCTATGGGCAAAACAGTCTGTATCGAAACCAATGGCACGAATCTATTACCAGATAATATAGATTGGGTCACCCTATCTCCTAAAGATGCAGGAAAGGTAGTAATCCAGAACTATAACGAGTTAAAGGTAGTCTACCAAGGTCAAGACTTGTCAGAATACAACTCGGTAAAAACGATCAAGTATTTACAACCGCTCTCCTGCACAAACACAGAAGAAGTTATTAATTACATTAAAGAACATCCCGAATGGAAATTAAGCCTACAAACACACAAGATGTTGAACATTCAATAAAGGAAATATTCAAGCACATTGGAGAGGACCCAGAACGTGAAGGATTACAAGGAACACCAGAGCGAATTGTAAGAATGTGGAAGGAGATATTCAGAGGTTACAACGAAGCAGAAAAACCAAAGATTACCACATTTAACAACCAAGGAATCGATTGCAGCTTTCCTATTCTTGATTCAGGTAACTTCTACTCCATATGTGAACATCACATGATGCCTTTCTTTGGTAATTATTGGTTTGGATATATTCCCAACCCTAAAGGCAAAATCATTGGAATCTCAAAAGTCGCACGTGTAGTAGACTACTGCGCTTCTCGTATGCAAGTACAAGAGAGACTTGGAAACGATATTGTAACGATGATTCACCAAGCATTACAAGATGAAGAGAACCCACCTCTTGCAATTGGTATAATCCTAGAGGGCGAGCACCTATGCAAATCCATGAGAGGAGTTAAAAAGCAAGGAAAGATGCTTTCTTCGTACTTCATTGGAGACGAACGTAACAGCGAAACGCTAAGAAAAGAACTACAACAATTCAAAAAAGGGTAAGATGACAACACTGAAGAAAGAAAATGTGACAAAAGGGCGAAAATCATCCTTCAAGTAAGAATATACTGAGCAAGCACTCAAACTCGCTCTGCTTGGAGCAACGGATAAATAAGTAGCTGATTTCTTTGGTGTTAGTCAATAAACACATTCCATAAATTAACCCATTACCATTTACCAAACCCCTCCTGAGTTGGGTAGAAACTAACTCAGGAGCTTTTCCCCATCTCTTTAAATAGAGGTGGGGATTTTAAAGGTCACCCGATAAACCCTGGGGATTCCTTTGTGGAGAATAATTGTTAATATCTTTACTGGGCAGCATAGATGTCCACCACTCTATATAGAAAGAATGGTATATCATTCATCCCTCTTAAATCAACTCTAAACTTTTTTAGCTTTGCATTAAAACATTCTGTCAATGCATTAGTCGTACGGTTGTTGAAGTAGTTCGGCTCACCCGATAAACCCTGGGGATTCCTTTTAAAATTATTATCTTTGCTGCATGGATACACACGGATTACTACTTTTAGCTCAGGTTGTTTTACCTGCCGATATATTGACACGATTCACGATTACGAAAGTTGAG
>JBOFMR010000205.1:0-1052 GCA_051658485.1 Phocaeicola sp. | reverse complement strand
GTTCCCAACACCTAACATTCAATTAACAAATACGATATATCAAGAGCTTGAGAGAGTATTCGATGGGAAGAATCCTTCTTTCAACTATCAATTTGAAGAGTCGGTTTGTAGGGATGATTGGGAGTGCTACCGTCAAGAGGTTTTAAAAGAGCCTGACGTATGGAGGGATAAAGGATGGGCAGCGGTTAAGACAGCTATTAACTCTATTTTGATAGTTGATTTACCCGAAGAACAAAAAACCGAACGACCAGAGCCTTATTTTTATTTTCTTGGAATCGAGAACGTGATAGACTACGAGTGTGAAGATGGTAAATTAAAATGGATCGCTTTCAAACAAGACTGCGAAAGAGTCGCTTTTATTGATGAAGAATCATACAGAACTTTTAAACTAGATGGTGCAAACATTTCAGACGTAATTGAAAGACCACACACCTTAGGTTATTGCCCAGCTAAATTCTTTTGGGAGTCACCTTTAACAAGGTCAATGCCTGACATCAAGAAGTCACCTTTGTCACCACAATTGGCTAACCTTGATTGGTTATTGTTTTTCTCAACCTCAAAGAAACATCTAGATTTATACGCACCTTATCCAATCTATTCAACGTATGAAGCGGATTGTGACTTTGAGAATAACGAAACGGGAGATTATTGCGATGGAGGATACTTAAGAAACCAAAACAAGCAATATAAAGTCTTAGGAAATGGAGTGATAGAGCCTTGCCCAATATGCGCTAACAAACGATTAGCTGGAGTAGGTTCAATGATTGAGATACCCGTTCCTAATAGCAAAGACGATGCGGACTTAAGAAACCCCGTACAGATAACCACCATTGACAGAACAAGTCTTGACTACAATGTTGAAGAAGTAAAAAGATTAAAATCGGATATCTTCACAGCAACAATCGGAGTCGGAGGTGACATCTCAAACAAAAGCGTAAACGAGCTACAAGTAGAGTCTAACTTTGAGAGTAAAGTAAGTGTCCTAAACTCAATAAAGGGAAATCTAGAAGCAGCGCAAAAGTTTGTAGACGATACGATATGTAGATTAAGGT
>JBOFMR010000204.1:0-1247 GCA_051658485.1 Phocaeicola sp. | reverse complement strand
TCTTGTATTCTGCTGCATATAAAAAAGGACATAAGTAACGACTCCTCCCCCCGTTATATCAGCCTAAAGTTAGATTATTACTTTAGGTTTGGTGTTAATCGTATAATCCCGACCTCGCACAGCACACCAATCAAATACACCACTGCCTAGCTTTTGCGTAACCCCTTTAACTAGTTATAAGACATTGTCCAAGGTGAATGCCAATTTCTTGGGTACGGACAGAACAATGAATAAAAAAAAAGGACCAATTCAAGTAGCAGTTGAATCGGTCCTTTGAATGTTGATACTAAAATAGTACACAACTAATATCTTGCACCTGCTACGTGTTATGGTTACAAAGATACAACCGCTTTTTTAAATTGCAAGCACTTCACCATTTTTTTTGAAAAATATTTCTGAAACCTTTAAAGCTCGATTCCTTTCGTTTTAAGAACTTTGTTTTTAAATTGGTATAAGTGTCTGCTTTTTACAAGTTACTCGCTTAAAATGCAAAAGAATTGCGTTTAGTGTAGTTTTAAGGCAAAAAGAATCCCCACCTTGTTAGATGGGGAATACTTACTATCTTGTGTAAAGAACTTCAATGTTATCGATTAGATCTCCCTCGGGACAGTCACCTACATACTTGGCATCAACGATTGCGTAAGTAGAATCTTCGTCAGTGTAATAATCATCTCTCCTGAATCTTTCTGCTTCTTCTATTGCTTCCTCTAGTGTTTCAGCTTCAAGACAAAAAGCGCATAAGCCGTTTAACACTTGTGCCCAACGTCTGAAATCTTCGATGTAAGCAACCTCGTCAGCATCAACGTCTATACTTGAAGCGAACTCTTCTGCTGTTGCAAAATCTTTCAAATTAAAATCAGACAAATGCAAAGATGTTCCTCTTTCGATGTCCGCTTGAATGTTCTCTGTGTATCTTAAGTAAAGTGCCATAATCGCTTGTTTTATTATTATGATACAAATGTAACTGATTAATTTGTAATACGCAAATAAATACGATATATAATTTAAGCAAAACAAATATTTAACATTTAAGCAAAAAGAATCCCCACCTAGATGGGGAAAACTTTATTTGATTTCAAGGTTTAAAGCCTTTAGGATCGACTCTATGTTTTCAATTCTTAACCCGCCCTTTCGATTCAGGAACAAGGATATTGAAGTCTTGTTTACACCTGATAGCTCTACTAATGTTGTTGAGTTCATCTTTAACTCTCTCTTTTTCTTTTTAATTGCTTCTACTATCATATTAT
>JBOFMR010000203.1:0-1817 GCA_051658485.1 Phocaeicola sp. | reverse complement strand
GCCTCATATTTTTTCCCTCCAGTTGCTTCTGATAATTTCACCTTTATCGTATTTTCACTAATGGTGATATCATCTTTTGTTTCGAGTTTCTTCTCTCCTTCGTACCATCCTTCAAGTACATAACCGTCTACTGGTGTAGCTGTGGCTTCAATAATTGTCCCCTCTGTACCTTTTTTTTCTCCTTCTGGAGTTACCTTTCCATTGTCGCCTGCCGCAAAGCTTACGGTGTACTCCTTAACGGGGATAATAGGCTCTTCATCCTTTGAACAACTGCTCAATGCCATAAGAGCCGTTATCATAGCTCCTAAAAAATAAACCAATTTAAAATTTCTAATCATAATTGACGTGTTTTATATTTATACTTGTGATGCTAAAAAATCTTATCTAGCTGCTAATAAAGCATTTTTATTTCATATTTTTAAAAATCATCAAAAAAAACAACCTAATTAAACGTAAAAAAAGAGATGTTCTCTAATTTTAAAATCTTTCAAGAATTGTTCCAATACCATCTAAACGGCACAAAGGGATTGATCCGTTTTGCTGTTAAGTTACCGAATTCCGAGGTAAGCATAGCAAGTGGGAAAAGAACGGCAAATGCACGACATTGAAACGTCTTGCCACTCTAAGCCACTTTCTCCCTATTTTCTCCTACTGCAAACCAGGCTTTGCTGTTTATAAAAAAACTACCTAAATTCGCGGTTTACGAACCAAGGTAGCTTTTTTCTTTTTTATCCGGTGAATTTACACCGTCTGAATGAATAGAATAATCACCGTTGGGTCAATCTATATAGAAATACAGCGGACTGAGAAAGCATTCGCTTTACTGTGTTGCCTGGAAGAATACACAAAGTTGTCGGCAAAGGACATATCGTAAGAGTCCGTAATTGACCAATAAAACCCGTGCGAAGCAGCATTAAGTAACCTACCATCAGTCGCACTGCGAAAGCCGGAAACAGGGAGGAATTCTCCGCCAAGACTTGTAGGTGTGGCACCTAGGCCAAAGTAACGACCTTTGATACCATTAAACGTTGTCCAATTAGAATAATTAGATGCATAAGTTATATTCTCATCGTTTTTTGGAGTACGCCATTTATTGTTGTTAGGAATCCGACCTTCACCTAACATTTGTTTAACCTCTGCTATTGTGAACCCTACAAGAGCACACGGGTCACCTTTTCCTTCCTTAAGATTCTCTAATGAATGGTTTGCATCACTGCTCCAGCCATTGTTCCATAATGGTCCGACCGATTGAGTTGGGTTAAAAGTCTGTAATAAGTCTACTCCATTATCCCATGCGATGATACTCCCAAATTGGAAGAATGTACCGGGTTCTGCTGGATTATAGGTTATCGTAAGCATAGCATCCTCGCCTGTACCGCTTACGTAAAGACGCGGTGCTCCCAGACCGAATTTAGCTATGTATTCTTTATTATTCACGCTTAATAATGAATTAACATTCAACGTTTTCCCATCATTCGATACAAAAACATCTCCAGATGTTGAAGTAATAGGATTCACTGATCCTTTTTCGAACCACCCTAAAAACATGTACATCGAAGATGCTTTTGCTGTCGACGTAATAATAGTGCCAAATTCCGCACTTTGCTTTCCGGATGGATTTATTTCTCCACCTGCAAGAGCTGAAAACGTTACACTGTATATGTCTACTTTAAACTTCGCCTCATATTTTTTCCCTCCAGTTGCTTCTGATAATTTCACCTTTATCGTATTTTCACTAATGGTGATATCATCTTTTGTTTCGAGTTTCTTCTCTCCTTCGTACCATCCTTCAAGTACATAACCGTCTACTGGTGTAG
>JBOFMR010000202.1:0-6088 GCA_051658485.1 Phocaeicola sp. | reverse complement strand
ATTACGGAATCAAATAACAATACAAAAAAGAAAGAACCAAAACGGCACAACGATTATAATCGTTGTGCCGTTTTGGTATCAAGTTACCGAGTTTCGAGGTAACCTCCTTTCCCAACCACTTGTCCAACTTGGCAAGGGCAAGATAATTTTTTGTATTACAAAAATACATCTTGCTCTTGCCGAGACGGAAAGAAAAAACACCTTGATCGATATGTTGCCACTACGTATTCTAACTATAACCCATACAGGATAAACAAAAAAAGACCGCTGCTTTTAACCAAGCAGCGGTCTAATATTAAATGATTATGGGAAAATTGTTATTATTTCCATTCACGATGTACGGATCCTGAGTTGCTCGCTTTAGCATCTGTAAAACAGCTGGAACTATTTACTCCAGCAGGAATGCTATAGGTCCACAAAGCCGGGAAAGTGCTTTCGCTTACATCGCTTAATCCAGATCCAACATTTCGAAATGCCTCTGCAAATTTAATTGATCCCGTTACCGAATTAAACCGAGTGTCTCTCTCTTTTGGATCAGCATCATTGCAAAAAACGTTTGGACTCACTTTCGCTTCAGTACAGTCACAAAACACTTTGTTAAAGTCAGTTACTGCAGTGTTGTTAGCAAATAAACCACCAGGGATTTCAGTGAGAGAAGAACAATTATAAAACGCACTACTAAAGTCAGTTACTGCTGTATTGTTAGCAAATAAACCAACAGGGATAGTGGTGAGAGAAGAACATCTATAAAACACTTCGCTAAAGTCATTTACTGCTGTATTGTTAGCAAATAAACCAACAGGGATAGAGGTGAGAGAAGAACAATTAGAAAACGTAGTAAGAAATTTAGTTACTGCTGTATTGTTAGTAAATAAACCAACAGGGATAGAGGTGAGAAAAGAACAATTAGAAAACGTACTACTAAAGTCAATTGCTGCTGTGTTGTTAGCAAATAAACCAACAGGGATAGAGGTGAGAGATTTACAACTATTAAACGCACTACTAAAGTCAGTTACTGCAGTGTTGTTAGCAAATAAACCAACAGGGATAGAGGTGAGAGATTTACAACCAGAAAACGCAGAAGAAAATCTAGTTGCCTTTTTGTTGTTAGCAAATAAACCAGCAGGGATAGTGGCGAGATTAGTACAAACAGAAAACGCAGAAAAAAAGTCAGTTACTGCTGTGTTGTTAGCAAATAAACCTTCAGGGATAGTGGTGAGAGATTTACAACTATTAAACACAGAAGAAAAGTTAGTTGCTGCTGTGTTGTTAACAAATAACTCACCAGGGATAGAGGTGAGAGAAGAACATTCAGAAAACGCCTGGCTAAAGTCAGTTACTGCTGTGTTGCTAGCAAATAACTCACCAGGGATAGAGGTGAGATTCGAACAATTAGAAAACGCCCTGCTAAAGTTAGTTGCTGCTGTGTTGTTAACAAATAACTCACCAGGGATAGAGGTGAGAGATTTACAACTATGAAACGCCTTGCTAAAGTTAGTTGCTGCTGTGTTGTTAACAAATAACTCACCAGGGATAGAGGTGAGATTCGAACACCATTCAAACGCAGAAGAAAAGTTAGTTACTGCTGTGTTGTTAACAAATAACTCACCAGGGATAGAGGTGAGATTCGAACACCATCTAAACGCAGAAGAAAAGTTAGTTACTGCTGTGTTGTATTTAAATAAATCCGCAGGGATAGAGGTGAGAGAAGAACAAAGATAAAACGCAGAAGAAAAGTCAGTTACTGCTGTGTTGAGTAGTGGGGTGTCTATGGATTTTAATAGCTTATCATTTTCCCAACTCACCTTAGGTATTTGCGCTTTGGCATAATCTGTTTGCGAGCTTGTAATGGTAATAGTATATTCTCCTTCAGATGCATAATCATGAATTATTCCACCATCCAAAGGAGTTCTTGCTGGAATTGCTTGAACCCCTGTCTCATCTCCCCAATTAACAGTCAAATTGTAACTACCAGTAGCACCGCTGGTGCCAAAGGGAAGAGTATAGCTAGTACCAGCAGCTGTTGTATTAATGGTAAAACTAAAAGATGGACCAACAAACTCGAATTTCGCTGTATAGGTTTTTTCTCCAGTTTTAGCTGTTAATGTTACCTTTAGTGTGTTCCCAGTAATGGTAATATCGTCACCTGCTACTACTGGATCAGTATCCACGTACCATCCAACAAACCTACAATGCTCTTTAGCTGTTGCGGTAGACTCTAGAAAAGTTCCGCTATCTCCAGTTCCTCCAGGGTTATCTACCGTTCCTAAAGTTTCTTCTGAAGATTTAAAAGCTATTGTATATTGAGAAATAAATTTCGCTGTATAGGTTTTCCCTCCAGTTACTTCCGTTAATTTCACCTTCAAGGTATCACCAATAATGGTGATATCTTCACCTGCTACTACTGGGTCATTTCCTACGTACCATCCAACAAACCTACAATTCTCTTCAGCTGCTATTGCCGTAGACTCGAATGGTTTTCCGATTGTCCCAGTTCCTCCAGGGTTACTAACCGTTCCCAAAGTTTCGTCTGAAGATTCAAATTTTATTGAATGGGTAGATAGGAATCTCGCCTCATATTTTTTCCCTCCAGTTACTTCCGTTAATTTCACCTTTATCGTATTTTCACTAATGGTGATATCTTCACCTGCCACTACTGGTTCATTATTCACGTACCATCCTTCAAGTACATAACCGCCTACTGGTGCTGCTGTGGATTCAATGACTGTCCCCTCTGTACCTTTCTGTTCTCCTTCTGGAGTTACCGTTCCATTGTCGCCTGCCGCAAAGCTTACGGTGTACTCCTTAACGGGAGTATCTGGAACAATAGGCTCTTCATCCTTTGAGCAACTGCTCAATGCCATAAGAGCCGTGAACATAGCCCCTAAAAAATAAACCAATTTAAAATTTCTAATCATAATTGACATGTTTTAATTTTTATACCTGTGATACTCACAAAATAGTTTTCAACTGCAAAGAAACGTATTTTTTTTAAAAAATATGTCAACACAAGTATAAAGTAGTTACTTCTCTAATTTTATCACATCTCTAGAATGGTTCCAATGCCATCTAAACGGCACAAGAAAATGGAACAGTTTTGTCGCAACCTTTTCTTGAGGGGTTATATCACACTATAACCCCTCAAGGGTCGTGTGCTCTCCGAGGGCTCTTTTTTTGTGCCAAAAAAACAGCTTAACAGCACAACGATCATAGTCATTATGTCGTTTTGCTGTTAAGCTACCGAGTTTCGAGGTAACCCCTCCCTGCGAGTATAGCGAGTGGGATAGTTGATAAATTAGACAAAAAGGTGCTCGATTACGATAAGGAAGATATCCCCCCTATCATCAGGTTTGTACTGAAAAACGATTACGGAATCAAATAACAATACAAAAAAGAAAGAACCAAAACGGCACAACGATTATAATCGTTGTGCCGTTTTGGTATCAAGTTACCGAGTTTCGAGGTAACGTCATCCATCCACCTCGTCCAACTTAGCAGTGGGGCAAGATAATTTTTTGTATTACAAAAATACATCTTGCTCTTGCCGATACGGAAAGAAAAAAATACCTTGAACGATATGTTGCCACTACGTATTCTAACTATAACCCATACAGAATAAACAAAAAAAGACCTCTGCTCTTAACCAAGCAGCGGTCTAATATTAAAATTGTTATTATTTCCAGCCACTATGTACAGATCCAGAATTGCTCGCTTTAGCATCTCTAAAACATCTGGAGCTGTTTACTCCAGCAGGAATGCTATAGCCCCACAAAGCTGGTAAAGTACTTACGCTTGCATCGCTTAATTCAGATCCTACATGGTAAAAAGCATCTCCAAAATCAATTGATTTCGTTACCGAATTAAACCGAGTACCTTCCTCTGTTGCTTCGTCACAAAAAATATTTGGATTCACTTTTGCTTTAGTACATTGCATAAACACATTACTAAAGTCAGTTGCTTTTGTGTTGTATCTAAATAAACCTTCAGGGATAGAGGTGAGAGAAAAACAAAAAGAAAACGCATAAGCAAAGTTAGTTGCTTTTGCGTTGTGTATAAATAAAACATCAGGGATAGAGGTGAGAGAAGTACATTTAAAAAACACCTCATTAAAGTCAGTTGCTTTTGTGTTGAATTTAAATAAACATTCAGGGATAGAGGTGAGAGAAGAACAATCAAGAAACACCTCACCAAAGTTAGTTACTGCTTTATTGTTAGCAAATAAACCATCAGGGATAGAGGCGAGAGAAGAACATTTAGAAAATACACCACCAAAGCTAGTTACTGCTGTGTTGTATTTAAATAAACCTTCAGGGATAGAGGTGAGAGAAGAACAAAACTGAAACGCATAAGCAAAGTTAGTTACTGCAGTGTTGTTAGCAAACAAACCTTCAGGGATAGAGGTAAAAGAAGAACAATTAGAAAACGCACGACAAAATTCAGTTACTGCTGTGTTGTATTTAAATAAACCTTCAGGGATAGAGGTGAGAGAAGGACAATCCCAAAACACACCAGTAAAGTTAGTTACTGCTGCGTTGTTAGCAAACAAACCTTCAGGGATAGAGGTGAGAGAAGAACAATAAGAAAACGCACGACAAAATTCAGTTACTGCTGTGTTGTATTTAAATAAACCTTCAGGGATAGAGGTGAGAGAAGGACAATCAGAAAACACGTCAGAAAAGTTAGTTACTGCTGCGTTGTTAGCAAACAAACCTTCAGGGATAGAGGTAAAAGAACAATAATAAAACGCACCAGAAAAGTCAGTTACTGCTGTGTTGTATTTAAATAAACATTCAGGGATAGAGGTGAGAGAAGAACAACCCCAAAACACATCAGAAAAGTTAGTTACTGCTGCGTTGTTAGCAAACAAACCTTCAGGGATAGAGGTGAGAGAAATACAATAAGAAAACACGTCATTAAAGTTAGTTGCTGCTGTGTTGAGTAGTGGGGTGTTTATAGTTTTTAATAGCTCATCATTTTCCCAGCTTACCTCAGGCATTTGCGCTTTGGTATAATCTGTTTCTGAGCTCATAATGGTAATGGTATATTCTCCTGCTGATCCATAAGTATGCTCTATTTTACTAGTCAAAGGTGTCCCTGCTGGAATTGTTAGGAATTCTGTTCCATCTCCCCAATCAACGGTCAAGTCGTATTCACCAATAGCACCGCTGGTGCCAAAGGGAAGATTATAACTCTGATTAGCAGCTGTTGTTTCAATGGTAAAACTAAATTCAGCAGGGGCAATAGCTTCGAATTTCGCTGTATAGGTTTTCCCTCCAGTTTCAGCTGTTAATGTTACCTTTAGTGTGTTCCCAGTAATGGTGATATCTTCACCTGCTACTACTGGCTCATTTCCTGCGTACCATCCAACAAACCTACAATTATCTTTAGCTGTTGCCGTAGACTCTAGAAAAGTTCCACTATCCCCTGTTCCTCCAGGTTTATCTACCGTTCCTAAAGTTTCGTCTGAAGATTCAAAAACTATTGTATATTGAGAAATAAATTTCGCTGTATAGGTATTCCCTCCAGTTTCAGCTGTTAATGTTACCTTTAGTGTGTTCCCAGTAATGGTGATATCTTCACCTGCTACTACTGGCTCATTTCCTACGTACCATCCAACAAACGTACAATTATCTTTAGCTGTTGCCGTAGACTCTAGAAATTTTCCACTATCTTCTGTTCCTCCAGGGTTATCTACTGTTCCTAAAGTTTCGTCTGAAGATTCAAAAACTATTGTATATTGAGAAATAAATTTCGCTGTATAGGTTTTCTCTCCAGTTACTTCCGTTAATTTCACCTTTATCGTATTTTCAGTAATGGTGATATCATCTTTTGTTTCGAGTTGCGTCTTTCCTTCGTACCACCCTGCAAATACATAACCGTCTTTAGCTGTTGCTATGGAACTAATGACTGTCTCCTCTGTACCTTTCTGTTCTCCTTCTGGAGTTACCGTTCCATTGTCGCCTGCCGCAAAGCTTATGGTGTACTCCTTAACGGGGATAATAGGCTCTTCATCCTCTGAGCAACTGCTCAATGCCATAAGAGCCGCGAACATAGCCCCTAAAAAATAAACCAATTTAAAATTTCTAAT
>JBOFMR010000201.1:0-11999 GCA_051658485.1 Phocaeicola sp. | reverse complement strand
CTCAACTTTCGTAATCGTGAATCGTGTCAATATATCGGCAGGTAAAACAACCTGAGCTAAAAGTAGTAATCCGTGTGTATCCATGCAGCAAAGATAATAATTTTAAAAGGAATCCCCAGGGTTTATCGGGTGAGCCGTTGGTTTGTCTCCCAATGCTCTGGCACTTCTCCAATCCACTTTATGCCCGATTGTTTTAGTGTTACATTGGGGTTAATTCCTTTGGTAACTGCGTTGGCTATTTCGGCTTGTTTAAGTTCAGTAAGGGCGTTAAGCTCTTGCTCGCGTAGTTTTATGTAGCTATCGATTTGGGCAGTCTCTTTTTCAAGAAACGAAACTATGGTGCGTTGTTCGGAGAGAGGGGGCAACAGTATTGAAGTCTTCTTAATAATTCCTCTTGAAATAGTGAAAACCTTAACTCCATTTACCAAAGATTGAATCTGTCTTCTGTAATTTACGGAAGACATAAAGAATGCTATATACTTAGGGCAATCAATATTTTTAGGACGAGCTATTAATGTGTGATATCCTGCAAAAATAAGATTATCACTATCATTAAAGGCAAAGTTTCCTGAACCGTTAATATCCTCTGAGGTATCAGCAAAAACAAAATCATTCTGATTTAATAAACAATTCGGGCTTGTAGTTAAATATTCATCATCAACGAATCGTACCATTTCTGGTAAAATTTCAATTCCATTGTTTAATTTTGAGTGTATCTGACCATAACTAATGACTTCAATTCCACTTGGCTTTAAATTGGCTTTTGTTATAGATAAGCCTTTGCCAAAGGAAAAGTAATGAGTGAATCTTTGTAACTCCCAATGTTCAGGAATCTCCCCAATCCATTTAATGCCGCTTTGCTTATATGTGGTATATTTGTTCATTCAGTTGTTTTTACGTGTAAAGGTTTTGCCGTTTTCTTTCTATGTTTTGGCAACGTGTAAAGAAAAAGCGTTTTTCTTTACGCATCATTCAAACGTGTATAGAAAAGTGGCTTTTCTTATACATATCATTCAAATGTATATAGAAAAGTGCCATTTTCTATATATATCACTATCCGTTTGAATCAATAGAGTCTGTTTGTACTGTTTCTATATGAAAAGCATTTATGAGTAAATCAAATAGCTTTTCATTCAAATAAAAATTTTCTTTACCGAGTTTTATTTTAGTAATCAACCCTAAATCCTCTATTTTTTGTAGATAAGTAGTAGCTGTTATGCGGCTCACATTTAACTCTTGCATCACAAAAGCTATTTTGGTATAAGGGTGTCTGAATAGATTATTCAAAAGGTCCTGCGAATAAATTTTTGGTAACTCATTGCGAAGCTTTACCTTGTATTGTTGCATCAAGGTTTTTATTCCTTCTACCAGCTGTATGGTTTCAATGGCTGTTTGTTCTATGCCTTTTAGTATAAAGAGTATCCACTCTTCCCACGCATTGTTATCTCTTACGGCTTGCAATAGGTGATAGTATTCTGCCTTGTTTCGGATAATATATCTACTCAAATAGAGCACAGGCAGGTCAAGTAAACCCTGCTGTACCAAATAGAGAATGTTGATAATACGCCCTGCACGTCCGTTACCATCGCTAAATGGGTGAATACTTTCGAACTGGTGGTGTATAATTGCCATCTTTACCAAAGGATCTATATCGCTTATTGCTTCATCATTTATAAAGCGTTCAAGATTTGACATCAATCGGTTTATATCGTCAATAAATTGTGGTGGCTCGTATATTACCTCTTGGGTACGCTCGTTCTTAAGCATTGTGCCTGGTGTAACCCTAAATCCTGCTGTGTTGTGCTTAATTTGTTGGTATATCTCTATAATGGCATTGGAAGTCAGTAAATGACTACTCCGAACTTTCTCAAACCCCTTCTTTAAAGCTTCAGCGTATGTTTGTACCTCTTTGGCCGCAGGTGAAGTAAATGCTTGTACAAAAAGTTCGGCTTTATATAGCTCATCGTGTGTGGTAATAATGCTTTCGATAGCCGAACTATCCTTTGCTTCTTGCAGTGCCAGCGTGTTGATTAAAATAGAGGCTTGTGGCATTGACTTTACCACACCTTTCAATTCAGCTAATCTCCGATTGGCTTCGATGCTGAGTTTAAGTACTGCTTTTGTTTCTACCTCAAACGAGAGTGGCAATGTAGGTATATTATAAGTTCCCATAGCATTACATCATAATAAGTTTACGAAGCGCCTCGGCATTGTTTTGAATGTCGGTAAGGTCTGTTTTAATTTCTGCAAGTTTACGCAGTTCCACAGGTTTGTAGAAGTATTTGGTAAAACTAAGCTCGTAGCCTACTTTTGTTTTTGCAGGGTCCATTATTATAGATAAACTCTTGCCAAATGAAAAGTAATGAGTAAAACGCTGCAAGCTCCAATGTTCTAGAATCTTTCCAATCCATTTAATGCCGCTATCTTTATATGTGGTATATTTGTTCATTCAGTTGTTTTTGTTGCTACTTGTATCGGTGAAGTAGTATTCAGAACGAAGACTAATAGTCAGCGTCCTGAATATAACTATAAACTACTCTTCAAAGTTTAATTCTAGTTCATCGGCAGTTATACGTTTAAGTATATCTTTTCTGCCGTCTTTCCCAATAATTATTCCTGGAATTTGTTCCGCTACTTTTTTAATCTGATTATTGTTGAGTTTGTTTCCTGTATGTTCCTTTATTAATCCCCCAAGCTTAGTTACGTCTATTTGGGTTTGTTCAGAAAGCGTATTTTCAATTATCTCCTTATATTTATTGAGCACATCAGAGTTCTTGGCTGTATTGTCTTTCTTTGTAAACATGCCTTTAATAGTTTGCATCACTGATTTATTCTCGGTTGGAGTTTCTTGTGGTTTTGATACAATAACCTTTGGCTCCTTGACTACAGTAGGAGGCGTTTTTTCAATGACTGGTTTTTTATAGAAGCGCAGGTCTAATACATTGTAGTATTGATCGTAGAACTTACGGAATCCAAAAAATGCACCCAACAGAATAACTGCATAATAGAAGTTGTCGCTGAATTGAGTTTTTAAAGCCTCTAATTTTTTAAACAAATTGGTGCTGGCTACATCATCCGCTTTGCGTATTTCATCGCGAAGCATTAAGTATAGAGGTGTAACAATGTATTGCTTTACCTCTCCAATAGTTGCTTGAGTAACATAGTTTTTTGTAGCTTCTGATTCTTCCAATAGTTTAATTATTTCACTCATTTTTATGGTTGGTGACTTAGTATTGAACTCTTCTAAAAACGAGTGAATGCCACTACCTTCAAAGGTTGGGCGCGCTTTGCTGTAAGCAAAGATTTGTCCTGCATCGTAGAAATAGCCAAGTATAGAGTTTGGAAAATAATCGAAACGATCGTATGCAATTAGGTATTCTAAATAGTTTCCGTCTTGAATTTTATTGGATTTTAATCCATCTTTTCTGTAATTCAATCCATTGAATATGTGTTGATTTCCTAAATTGGCGATATACTTATCTAACGGCTCATTTATTTTACATATTTTCCAAAGGGCAGCAATTGCTTTCTGAACCTCTTCGTTTTCAATTTTTGCTTCAATTTTAGGCAATGCTGTTTCAAAAATAGGCGCTTCAAGTTTTATACGTGTGTCTATTTTTGACTCAATAGAACTTTTAGCTTGCTGCGATAGTGGGTATATGGCTACTAACTCTTGAATATGGAATACTATAAAATCATTGTTTACTTCCTGTTTTTCAAGATGCAGTATTAAGTACTCCTCATCATATTCAAAAGGTGTAGTGTATTCAAATTGCTTTACAATTTTTTCTTTTACCTCGTCATTGATATTTCCATCAAATTCAACAAGGCATTTTTGAGGCAAAACAGTATAGCTGAATCTATAAAACAGATTAAACTGATTGCGTAATAGTATGCATAAGTATTGTTTCATAATTAAAAGTCAAAATCGGAGTTTGAACTACTTGAATGTGTAGTTGTTCTTGGGTTTAGCATATCAGAAATAGAGATTTCTGTACATTCTCTTTTAAACTTATCTACCATAGTATGTGTATAACCATAGTATGTTAGATACAAATTCTTTTTACTTCTTGTCATAGCCACCATAAATAACGTAGTTGCATTATTCGGGTGTATATCTAAGTTCATATTTAAGAACGGTAGAAATACATTGTCAAAATCAAGCCCTTTTGAGCTGTGATAGGTCATAATAATAGCCTCTTTATTGTATTCTGCATCTTTTAAAGAACCATACCCACTTCCTACAAACTGCATTTTTATTCCATTGCTTCTGAAATGGTTGTTCAGACTGCCATAATCGGGTTTACCCCAATGATTTTTCATCTCTCTCCACTCTGGTTTGCCGTTGGCTGCTAACACTAAATTAGCAAATTTAATAATTAAAGCAATTTTAGGGAAAAGAATAACCGAAGTATCTCCTACATTAGAACCTTTTTTTGCCTCTTGGTAAATATACTTAACCTCTTCGCGCTCACTTTTAGCCTCGCATAGTCTGATATTTACATCTTGTTTAGTTAAGTCTCTTTTTGCTCCCCAAATGTTCATTGAAGGTATAAGCTGCTGAACCGCAGTAATAATACTACGCGTTAAGCGGTGTATGGTATTTAAAGAGAACGCTCTTGCGCTAATAATATCTCCAACTGTATTTGGATTAACAGTTGGTTCTTGCCAACGTGGATCGGTATCGTAAATAGATTGATTAGAGTCTCCTGCCACAATCACTCTACGCGCTCTATTGTTCATTGCATATAGTACTTTTGCAGGTAAGTCTTGTACTTCATCACAAAATATATAATCATAGTGATCTGTATCTTTATCAACAAACTGAATGTACGTCATTACAGGAATAGAGCGTGGTAATCCAATTTCTGCCATTCCTGTTTTAAACATATCTATAAGCGAATGCGTATAAACAACAACCGCCACTTTGGTACGAGGTTCTTTTTCTAAAAGATCTCTTAATGAATGAATAAGTAAAACAGATTTTCCACTGCCTGCAAATCCTTTTACCCAAATGTTCCCTGTTTTTTTTGTTTCAACATTGATAAAATCTCTTTGGTCAGGATCAAGTTGATCCTCTCTAATCATCCAAGCCATAATATTTAAAATTTAATTAGTCCTTCCTCTCTGGAAGTAATGGTTAAGTTATCTAAATTATATAATTTTTCTACTTTTAGTTCTGGTTTTGAGTTTCTTACTAGCCTTGCAAAATCATTCATATTTAACTCTTCTGCGGCTGACGATAACCAACTATAATCGCTATCGCTCATTTGGTTATTTTCAAATCTTTTTTTCCAAATTTCAAAAGCTCTTTCAATCATTATTAAGCCCTCTGGGTTATTCTCTTTTTTAAGCAATCGTCCTAACTCAAATAAACTGTGTGGCTTATCTGGATCAAGGCGCAAAGACTCCTCTAAGATTTCTTTGAATTTAGTTTTGTCTTTGTACTTTAATTTATAGGCATAATTAAATGCTGTTGTAGAGTTTTTATTAGCATTATATCCTTTTTCGTAGTACTCTAAGGCTTTATCGTCATATCCTGCGCTTGAATACAAAACTCCAATTTGATTGTAATTGTAAATGCTCGGATAGATTTCGTTTAGCAACTCTAAGGTTTCTGCTGCTCTAAAATCATTTCCAATAAGTTCATAGGCTTTATGTAGAGTTGTTAAGCCTTGTTTTGTTGGTGTACCACCATTTTGCTCTGCTTCAAGATTCGCTTGTCGCTCAGCTTTTAAAACTATTCTTTGCTCCGTAGTCAGGTCTTTATTTGCAAATGGATTGATAGGCTCCACCATTACTTGCTGTCCCACAGCCGTAGCGCGTGCAAGCAAAAGCTTATCGGTAGTTATTTCCAATTCTAACCTTACAGGTGTATTGCGTTTGAAACCCTCTGGGTTGGTGCTAACTATTTGTATATTGTAGAGTAGCTTATTTACGTTTCCTAAACAAATAGGTAGTTCAATTGCTTTTTGTCCATCTTGACTTGTTACTAAATCGTCAATTACAATTAAGTCGCAAGGGATTTGAGTTCCTGCTTTTAGTATAACTTTCGGCGTTTCGTCTTTTGTAATTACAAGAAACGGTTCACTTGTAATTGGTTGAATAAGATTTTTTCCATAACCATTATAGATAAGTGAATGTATAGAAGCTCCTGACGAAACGTGCGTTTGTAAATCTCTTGGTATTAACAAATCAGACTGATTAAAATAGTCTTTTAAAGCTGCTTGTACATACGGATTTTTAGCACTACCACCTATAAATAATACATAGTCTATCTCATTTTTGGTTAACGCTGCTTTTTTTAACGCTGTTTGAATAGGGCTAAAAATAGTTGTAAATTCGTCTTCAATCTGTTTTGATCTGTACGGGACTATGGCTGAAGGCTTTAAAAATGCTTTCATCACTTCATTAAACTCTTCGTATGAGAGTTTTGGTTCTGATAGGGTTAAGAGTCCTTTTCTTGTATCAATTTCTATACGATACCCAACGGAAACATACTCCTTACTTGTCGCATTACTTGGTAAAATGCGATTATTTGCTTTTAAAGCAATGTTCTCGCAAATCATAATTTTAAGCTGTTCTGCCGCTTTGAGAAGTTGCGTAACAATTCTTTGCTTCTCAGGTGTTCTAAAATCGTCTTTTGTCGTTCCACTCTCTTTCATTAGCTGTGGAAATAGATACTCAATTGCAATTAGTCTGTCAATATCATCTCCACCAAGCTTTTCGAACTTAGATATAGAACGATTTTTTGAATAGATACCATTTAAGTCCTTTCCTAATTCAAGTATTGAAACATCACAAGTTCCTGCTCCAAAGTCAAATACTAAAATATTAGGGTTGTCTCCATCAGGAATTTTTATGGGATTTTGCTCCATTGAAGAGACTTGAACATAGCTCAAAAAAGCTGCATTAGGTTCATCAATTAATGATTGCTTGTTTATGGCCATTCCATTTTGTTCAAGCGCATAAATGAGTTCTCTTCGTTGGTTTGCTTCAAATGAGGCAGGAATACTTACAGCATACTGTATGTTGGTGGGCAGATTATTGGTTCTAATATATCTGTCTATTTGTGCTTTTAGATATTTAAAGAATAATTTTGCTGCATCTTTTGGGTTTAAAATAGGTGTTGCACTATTTCTATCAAGTTCGCTATTGTAGTATTTAGAGCCAAGATCTTCGCCTAATTCCATTTTGAATGAATACCAAACATTAACCCCTTTTGTTAATTGATATTTTAAATCTGCTGCACCTCTTCCAATTAAGAGTTGTTGATTATACCAAGCAATTGCTGTTGGAATTTTCTCTGACGACATAATAGCACCATCCTCTAATTTTTGATTTAACCATATAGATGTGGTTGAAATTGCTTTTGTGTCTTTGTCAATAATAGCCACTGATACCACGGTTGTTGAAGTACCAAAGTCAATACCTATAAATGTTGTGTTAAAAACATCTGTAATTGGTCTTGATATGTGCGAATTTCCTAATGTTGGAAATAGACTTTTTATATTGATTGCCGTTGACATTTTCTTATTCTTCTGTTTAGTTGTGTTTCAATTGTATTTAAAATCTATTGAAGGTTGTTATGTTTTACTGCATAATAAGTTTACGAAGTGCCTCGGCATTGTTTTGAATGTCGGTAAGATCTGTTTTAATTTCTGCAAGTTTACGCAGTTCCACAGGTTTGTAAAAGTACTTGGTAAAACTAAGCTCGTAGCCCACTTTTGTTTTTGCAGGGTCTATATAAGCATCGGGCACGTAAGGGAGTACTTCGTTTTGCATAAAGCCTTCGATACCGCCTGGGTATAACAAAGGTACTTGTTCGGTGTCAGTAAGTTCTTTGTCGGGTTCGCCTACTACTATTACGGCTGTTTCGTCTTTAACAGTTATAAGTGCACGTAGTTTGTTTTTAAGCGATTTGGTTAGTTTAAGTGCTTTATCATACTCGTTCCAATCGTTAAGCGGTGTGCCTGCTGGTACTTTACTTAGTGCTTCGCGGCATTTGGCCACTTCATCGGCTTTTAGTGACAAGTAATCGGCATTTGGGAATATCTTGCTTTGTTCGTTCTCTTCAAACTGAGTAAGCAAGCTGAGTATCTGCTTGCGGTCGGCTTTATCTACTTGGCAGTTTTTTTCGCCTAAGTTCTTACGTAGGGCTGTTTTTATAGCTGTGGCATCAATCAGTTGTACTTTGCCACGGCGGCGTTCCTCTTTACGGTTGGTAACAATCCAAATAAAGGTACCTATGCCTGTGTTATAGAATGACTTTTCGGGCATTGCTATAATGGCTTCCAATAGGTCATTTTCAATGATGTATTGTCGGAGATTGCTTTCGCCTCCTGCTGCATTTCCTGTAAAGAGGCTGGAACCGTTGTGCACTTCTACTATGCGTGTGCCAAGTGGTGTCTCTTTCATACGGCTTACGTTATTCGCCAAGAAGAGCATTTGAGGGTCGCCAATGCTTGGTATAAATGAGATTGGTTCATTGCCCTCTTCTTGCAACAAGAAGCGAGCATCGGTAATTTTTTCTTTCTCTTTTTCGCCCAAGCCCCAATTCTTTAAGTCCTCTTTCCAAGGTGTACCAAATGGGGGATTTGAGATACAGAAGTCGTAGGTTTCGCCACGGTGTCCGTCTTGCGAAATGGTAGAACCAAAGGCGATGTATTCACGTTGTTGGTTGTTGAGGGTATAGTCGAACTGTTTTACTTGCCCCGAAATCATAATATCCGCTTTACAAGTGGCATAGGTATCGGGCTGAAACTCTTGTCCGAAGGTGTGTATTTGTACACGTTTTTCTTTCTTCTTGGCTACTTTTTCAATTTGCTCTTTGGCCACAGTAAGAATACCGCCTGTGCCACAAGCTCCATCGTAAATAGTGTATGTATTATCTGTAATTTTATCGGCAATAGGTAGTACTGCCAAATCAGAAAGTAGTTGTACATAGTCGCGTGGGGTAAAATGTTCTCCTGCCTCTGTTACACTATTTTCCTCATTGAACTTACGGAGTAGCTCTTCAAACACGGTTCCCATTGTGTGGTTATCTACTCCATGTTGAGTAATTTTACCATCTGTATCAACTATATCGTTCACACCTAAATTTATAGAAGCATCGGTAAATTTATCAAGTATTGATCCTAAACGATTGCTTTCGGTTAAGTTATCGACCTGCTGTTTTAGCTTGAATTTTGCTATAATATCTTGTACATCTTTGCTGTACCCATCGAGATATTCTAAGAAGTTCATTTTTAAGCGCATTGGATTTGTCTCAGAAGTGAGCGCTTTCATTGTGAACTGCGAAGTGTTGTAGAATGGGTATTTGGTAATACTCATTAGCACGGCAGATTGGTTGGTAATACCCATTGTGTCGAGTGCCTTTTTTTGTTCAAGTACTGCTTTTTTGGTGGGTTCTAATAGGATGTCTAAACGACGTAAGACCATCATAGGAAGGATAATCTTTTTGTACTCACTTTTTTCAAATGCGTGTACTAATACATCGTTGGCAATGTTCCATACGAATGAAACGAGTTGATTGAATTGCTGGGTCCTATGTGGCATTTTTTTTGTTTTTCTTCTTGACTACTATCTGAATGAACAAAGATATTAAATAATAATAAGAGTTTGAGGTTTTGGCTGAAATTCATCTTTCTATACCTCTACTGTAGAAGCTTTTCTCGTTACTTTATCCATTCCACGTTTTTTTCACACAAAGCGTTCTCACTAATAAAAGAATGAGACCGTTGCAAAAGTTTTCTCCTCCGTATTTTTCTTCTTTGTTTTTTTTTCTTGATTATTGCCTTTTAGAGCTTATTTGGGGCTCTATTCTCCTACTTTTAGAGCCTTCTGTCCCCTTATTTTACACAAATGGACATAGCTATCCTAGGAGAACGGTATAAATTATATTGATAGTATCGGCGAAGCGGTACCATCACAGCGCATTAAGCGGTACCACTCTTGCGCACCAAGCGACGAGTGCGCCATCGCATCAAGTAAGTGACACCAGGTATTTAGAATAATGTTATCACCAAATTAGACGATGAACCGGGATAGTCCAATTTTGGATTGCCTATCGGTTAATTTGAGAGGATCAAGCCTCTCGAGAGATGGCTGGGAATGCTCCATTTTATGCAAAAAAAGCAATAAAATCGACTTTGGGATACATAACTTACTAAAATTTGAGGGTTTAACATAGAAATGCACAGGAACAGAAAAATACAATACCAGAAGATAAAACAAGGGGGAGTTGCGGATATGAGGTTATAGGAAAATACACGATAATAATATCTGTTTTTTAGGCAAGAAAGCACTGTTGATATAGATTATGTGTATATTTGCATACTGCAAAATATAGATTATGTGTATTTTGAATAATTAGAAAATCAATAAAACGTGAAATATAGGTTGTATGAAAAGAAAAATATATAAAAAACTTCTTGATTGGAAGCAAAATAGAAGAGGTGAAGTGGCTCTTCTAATAGAGGGCGCACGTCGAATTGGGAAAAGTTATATTGCAGAAGAGTTTGCCCGCAGAGAATACGACTCGTATCTTCTTGTTGATTTTAGCAAAGCAAATCCACAGGTTCACGAGTTTTTTGAGTTGTATATGGATGATTTAGATACATTGTTTTTGAATCTCCAAGTCTATTTCAGTAAAAGACTTACACCACGTGCATCTGCAAAGGATGAAGCTCGTTCACTTATTATATTCGATGAGGTTCAGTTCTGTCCTAAAGCAAGAGGTGCCATTAAACACCTAGTAATAGATCGCCGTTTCGATTATATTGAAACAGGCTCACTTATTTCTATAAAAAAGAATGTCAAGGATATAATGATTCCATCAGAGGAACACGCCGTTGAAATGCATCCCATGGATTTTGAGGAATTCTTATGGGCTATGGGTGATGAGATGATGATGCCATATATCCTTAATCAGTTTGAAAAAAAGAAACCGATGGGTGCATTCCATAAAAAGGCAACTGATTATTTTCGTCAATATTTGATTGTGGGTGGAATGCCTCAAGCTGTAGCCAAGTATGTTGAAACAAGAAGCTTTGAGGATGTAGATGAAGTAAAACGTGATATTTTGTCTCTCTACCGAAACGACATTAGTAAATATGCGGATAAACAGGAGGGTAAGGTTACCTCCATTTTCGATGAGTTACCTGGTCAGCTGCAGAAGCATGAAAAGAAATTTAAACTCTCTGCCTTACAAAACCAAGCCCGTATGAGGGATTATTCAGAAGCCTTCTTTTGGCTATCTGATGCTCGAATAATAAATTGCTGCTTTAATACTACTGAGCCTAGTATAGGCTTAAAGTTGAATGAGGAAAGAACCACTCTAAAATGTTACATGGCAGATACGGGCTTGCTTATTAGTCTTGCTTTTGATGAACGGGGTATTGTGAGTGATGAACTTTATAAGAAACTGCTGTTTGGAAAGTTGGAGGTTAATGAAGGTATGTTAGTAGAAAATATAGTGGCTCAAATGTTAAAGGCTGCAGGGCATAAGCTGTACTTTTATAGTAAAAACACAAATATTACCGATGAGCGGATGGAAATAGATTTCTTAATTTCTAAATCAACTACGGCCTCACGTCATAATATTTCTCCTATTGAAGTAAAGTCTGGAAGAAAAGTCTCAATTACTTCCTTAAGAAAATGCATAGCTAAATATGGCAATCAATTATCTACACCCTATGTATTATGTGATAAAGATTATAAAGAAGAAGATGGAATTGTGTACTTGCCACTATATATGGCGCCTTTATTATAAGTAAGAAATATTTAAATTAATATGGAATTGTTGAGATCAAGATTGCCTCTAAACACCCACTGGGATTTAGAGGCAATCTATTAAATGCAATACTTCGTTAAACTTTGTTTTATCTATCTGATTATCAATAAGATAATTGCGTGTTTGTTTGCATAATCCCCTGATTATTACTACCTTTAAGGGTATTCTCACTCACTCTTATGGTAGCAAATAATCAGGTTCATAC
>JBOFMR010000200.1:0-25343 GCA_051658485.1 Phocaeicola sp. | reverse complement strand
AACGTCATTCCACAACTTTTGCAGGTGAGCCGGAATTAAACGCTATGAAAAGGTTGTGGAAAGAGTGGGACGTACGATTGAGCGCTACCCGTCTATTGCACGATTCTATACCATATCCTATATTAAAAACAGCGAGAAGCTTACAGAAATGTTACAAGTAAAGTGGGATATAAAGGAAGCAGTAGCAATGGATAAAACTGAAGGAGTGTACTTCTTGCGTACTAATGTAAAAAGTTTTGATGAACGCACTACGTGGGACTATTACAACTTGATTAGAGAAATTGAGTGCACCAACCGACAGCTTAAAACAGATCTAAATCTACGACCTATTTACCATCAAAAAGATAAAAGTAGCGATGCGCATCTGTTTTTTGGTTTGCTGTCCTATTGGATTGTAAACACCATACGGTTGCAACTCAAGGAATCGGCAGAGAACTGTTATTGGACAGAAATAGTAAGAAGAATGTCAACTCAAAAATTAGTGACAACTCAAGCAATCAATGCACTTGGAGAAAAAGTAACACTTAGACAATGTAGCAAGCCTAGCAAATAGGCTCAAGATATATATACTGCACTGAGACTAAAACATGAACCATTTAAGAAACTGAAAATTTGTAGGACACAGCATCCACCCAGCTAATGAGCTACACAGTACGAAAGAGCGAAATAGGGGCTATTAAAAGTGAAAGTTGGGTCAAGCAGAGTTATAGATGGCTCTTTTGCTATGATTCATTTCTTTTTTTCCGAACAACAATGATAATAAAATCCTACCGATTCTATTATCATCTGCTATCAGAAAACAATCAAAGAGTTATTAAGAACCCTCCTCTTTGGGAGTTAAATTGGCTTCACAAGGGATCCAAGCAAAGAAAGTAGAACCCTCTCCTGCTTTACTCTCTGCCCAGACTCTACCCTGCATAGTCTCAGCAATAGCTTTACAAATAGACAAGCCCAATCCTGTTCCTTGAGCAAAATCATCTAACTTTTGGAAACGATGGAATAAACGATTCTGTTTCTCTTCACTAATTCCTATTCCCGTATCTCTTACAAAGAGCAACAATCCATTTTCTTGGTAGTCATAACCAATCTCAATAAATCCCTGTTTTGTAAATTTTACTGCATTGTTTAGATAATTGGTTACAATTTGCAAACATCGATTTTTATCCAAAGTTACGACACACTCACTAAAGGGGTTGTACAGACGTAGCTCCACCTGTTGACAGCGAGGAGCAAGCGTGGCATAAGTCTCTTCCATACAACGGCTAAAATCAAAAGTTTCAAAATGCAACTCTACCGAGCCAGCTTCTAATTTCGAAAGATCCAGAATATCACTAATCAATCGCAATAGCAAATCATTGTTCGTCTCAATTATTTTTGAATACTCCATCCGCTCATTCACATCATTACTCTCGCTAAGTAGTTGTGAAAAACCTACAATCGCATTAAGAGGAGTACGTATTTCATGGCTCATATTGGCCAAAAAGGCCGATTTTAACTTATCAGCTTTCTCGGCTTGCTCCTTTGCATCAAGTAATTTTCTATTTATCCTTTGTAATTCTGTTATATCGGTAGATTGTCCTATTAAATACTTCTTTTGATTAGGAAGCTCTAACAAAAGCTTTTTAGTATCAATGATGCGCTCTTTGCCAACCTCACCAATGCGTTCTTCACCAATTAGAACCACATCTCCACTTTTACATTGATTTACAATATTCCAATCATCTTTCCTAAATTTATCAGCAATTGTCTCCTCTTGAAAAATCTCATAATCCGTAGAACCTATTACCTCAGATCTCGGCTTCTTAGCCACTGAATCACAAAATATTGAACTCGCAAAGACATAACGAAAATCATTTTTCACATCTTTAATAAAGAAGATAGAAGGTAACTCGTCAATCAAAATACCCATTAGCTGATTAGCTGCCTCCAAATCAGATATTAACTTCTTCCGTTCTGTTACATTGTCAATGCGAATCACAGCCCCTTCCATCCCAGAATCACCTCGTAGAGGGCTAGCTATTGCTTCATAGACCTCTCCATCAGCGTCCAATACAAACTCAACAATATGTGGAGTACCAGACTTCATTGCACGTGTAGCGGCACAATTCTCACAAGGGCTATCCTTGCCTAATAATTGGTAGCACTTCCCTCCTACCTTGTAGGCAGCGGCCAAGCTTGGGTCAGAAGCATTCTGTGAATTCGACCAAATCACTTCGTAATTGCTATCAATATGCACCAATGTCGAAGAAATATTATTAAGTACCAACTCGTGTTGCTTATGCAAATGGTACAGTTTTAGTTCCGCTTTTTTTCGCTCATCAATATTAATCGATATACCACTTAATTGGTTGTAAATTTGTGCTTCATCACTTCCATTTGTAGCCTCTGCCGATGCAAAAACCTCCCACCATTCATAAACTCCTTTCCCTTCAATGTCAAGTCGAAACTGAAATGCTTTTCCACCTTCAAAATCACCTTGTTTAAGACATTGGATATATTCAAAAAACGGTTTTTGATCATCAATATGCACCAATTCAACAAATTGATTTAATTGGGTCATTTTATTAATTTCTCTTTCCAACTCCATGCGATGATCAATTTTCAAAGCATTCGTTATGGGATCAAGCTGCCAAGTAAATCCTTTTAGTACAGGCACAAATTTCGACAAAAGTTGCGAATCACTCTTTGCTTTATTTATTTCAGTCAAATCGACACGTGAAATAAGCATATGAGGTTCATTATTATAATCAATCACAACACTTTTTACAATAGTCACCAACACCTTACCATCAAGTAACTCTATTACCTCCGTAGCTTCATAAGTTCCACCTTCCTTAATTTTCTCTGCTTGTGAACCCAACGAGCTACTTAGTACCTTAAATGGCATCCTGTCTTCAAAGGATGAACCAAATAGATGGAGCGCTGACTTATTTGCATAAATATATTTACCCTCTGATATTTTCTTGACAGATATAGGAGTAGGGATATTCTCTAAAATATTCAAAAGTTCCTTGCCATGCTCTTCCACCTCTTTTATCTGCTCCTGCATAAGCTCCTCATTTTCTACCTCCCACGTTATATCACGCCGCACACCTATCAATGTAACAATCTTCTCATTCCTTTTTACAGCTATATAGGAGGTCAAGAACCATCTCCAAACATTTTCTATTTTAACCCGAAATTTAATGATGGAACCTTCCAAATCATTTATTTCCACCTTTCGAATAATCTCTAAGACATTTCCTTTATCCTCTGGGTGTAATATAGCTAGAAAAAACTCCAAAGTCATCTCTCCAACTGTTTCTTTACCAATAGAAGTTCCATGCAGTATCTTTATCCTATGCGAAACACAATCATACTCCCAAGCAGTAAGCCCTCCGACATCAAGTGCCACTCTCGTGTATTTTTGCTCTTCTGCTAATTGACGAACCGCATGGGCCACCTTTTTCTTCATTAAAAAGACAAAGAGTACTCCTAGGATACTTACAACAAACAGGATCACAAATAGAATTAAGAACACCTCCTTGTATCTATTGTTACCATCCTCCCGAAGCCACTTGTTGTATAATTGATCGAACCGACCACTCATTTTAAGTATATGAAGAGCATTATTAAGCCGATACAAAAGTTCAGGATTCTCGTTATTAATAGCAATGGAATAGGGCAAAGGTTCAATGATATTAAATGCAGTTGCCTTCAATTGGCTATTTTTGTGGTGTTTCAGGTAGTAAGTATTTATAATTTCATTGCCAATCATCAAATCATACTTCCCATCCTCTAGTAATTTAAATCCCTCCTCGAAACTATTAACCCGAATGGGGGAAACAGGAAAAGCACACTCTCTAATATACTCCTCTGATTTACAGCCTGCCATCACCAAAACCTCTTGCCCAAAGGCATCTACAGGTCCCCTGTAAGAACCTCCTTTTCTATGCATGACACTTGCATAAACATAGCTGGTAGGTATCGTAAAATTGACATACTCCATACGTTCTTTTGAGTGAATCAGCCCTATCATACCATCTATTTGCTTCTTCTTAAGCATTCCTATAGACTCTTCCCAACCTTTTAAATGCAACTCATATTCTTGATTTAACATAAGCATCAGCTCACGCAATAAATCCACGTGAAACCCATCAGGTTCGCCCTGTTCATTGATAAATTCAAAAGGAGAATTGTCTTTTCCACCATAGAAAACAACCTTATCTTTTACAGCGGTAGTGTCATTGGACCGAGTGACTCCAACAAAGAAGAAAAAGAATAACACGATGGTGCATACCCTTTTCATTTGCACACATGGAAGCATAGAATTAGCTGTTTTCATCAGTATCATCATATTTTAAGGTCATAAATTGTTTGCCACATAGTCGACGGTAAACAATATTGGTTATAATAAAATAAAATTAGTAAATAAATATCAAATACACAACTATTTATGAATTCTATTTACCTAACATACCCATTATTTCCTATTATGAAGAGTAGGATATCAATTCCTAAAGAACAACTGACTCCATTTCATTTCTTTCCTTATTATGTGATTTTAACAGCGAACAGAGGCTTATCCCATAAAGAGAGGGACAAACCTTAGCAAACAAAGCATAGCTAACATTTTCTCAGAGGCGAGGAAATGGCTGTTTCGCCTCCATTATCGAATGACGATTACATTCCTCTTCGCTCTCCAATAAGAAGAAAGAGCTCATCCTTAAGTTCATTTGGCAATTCAATATGCCTTAACTGCAAGCTACGACTCCACCCTGCCACCTCCTCGCTATGGCAAGTATACAAGATATCTCGAAACTCTTCAATTTCGTCCTCACTATATCCATCTGCTGGATGATTTATAAACCGATCCAGCTCTTCATCATCATAGTACTCTATCTGTCTACTTACAGCAGCCAACAAGCTATCCTTCTCACACGTCTGATGCTCCCCACAACACTCTTCATCAACCTCTACTACAGATGGAATCTCAGTTATTTCTCCTTGAATTAATTTTCTCTTTAACTCTCTGTAATGAAAATAGCCATAGACCATAGCTACAAGAGTTATAAGAAGCAAAGCAACTAATAATATTATCATATCTTTTTTTATACAAAGCACAAAACACCCATTCAATTGAACTTTAGCCACATACAGCTAAAAGACATTTCACATAGGGGAAAAAGAGAAATAAATAGAGATGGGTAGATAGTACTTAACAAGTAAATATTCTTTTGGATTCTTTCGTTCGCTATTTTTGCCTTACAATTCCTTCAGGGAAAAACCTGCTTTCACCAAATCAGTCCAATAACTAGGATAAGATTTACTCACCACATGGGGTTCATTAATCACAATATGTGGAAGCACCAAAGAGGCAGGTGCAAAAGCCATAGCCATGCGATGATCTTCATATGTATCAATAATAATCTCTTCCTCCGCTTCACATCGCTCTCCATCCCAGGAAAGAACAGACTCCTCGCTTTCAGTAAGTAGATAACCCATCTTTCTCATTTCAACAATAAGTGCCTCCATACGATCAGTCTCCTTTATTTTCAAACTCTGAAGTCCTGAAAATCGGAAAGGAATCCCCATCAATGCACAAGTGACCACAAACGTTTGTGCCAAATCAGGCTGATTGACAAAATCAAAATCAAATCTCTCTACTAAAGAGGTGCCCTTTGTTAAGATCACACAGTGATTGTGTAGAGTGCTTTCATCAAGCAGCAGAGCAAAACGAGAATCTTTGAAGTTATCTTTCTCCTGTGTACAATAAGTCGTTTCAACCCCTAGCGAACGAAATAGATGTGCCACATAACTATCCCCTTGATAACTCTTTTCAAAAAGAATAGGTAATACAACTGTAGAATCTTTTGCTGCTAATGCAACTATTTGATACCAATAAGAGGCAGCACTCCAATCACTCTCCACAAAATAGGGAACAGATTGATAAGGTTTGGGCGAGACGCAAAGCTCATTATCACTTATCCACTCCACCTTTGCGCCAAAATCACGCATAAGCTGTAAAGTAAGATCAATATAGGGGCGTGATATTATAGTACCTTGAAGCTCTATTTTCAAACCACCAGGAAGCACGGGTGCTATCATTAGAAGTGCAGAGATGTATTGCGAACTTACATCACCAGGCAAACAGATAGTTTCTTTCATACATCCCCCACCCGTGATGTGAAGGGGTGGGAATCCCTCTTTACCCACATAATCGATACTAGCACCTAGTTCACGCAGAGCATCAACCAATATCCGAATAGGACGATTCTGCATTCGTTCCGTTCCAGTAATGATGCGATTACCCGGTGTAACCGCTAGATAAGCAGTAAGAAAGCGCATAGCTGTACCTGCTGCCATAATATCTATTGTCTCACCAGCTACTGCTTGCAAAGCACGTATCATCACTTTTGTATCGTCACAGTCAGATAAATTTTGAAGAGCATACGTTCCTTTACCCAGTGCATTGATGATTAAGGCACGATTACTGATACTCTTAGAGGCAGGCAGCTGAACCGTAGCATGTATAGCCACAGGTGCCGTTAGTTGAATTTGTTTCATAGCGATGTGTCAATATAACATATTGGAGCGTAAATATAGCTATTATTTGGGAATATTAAAGGCTACATATAGAACATCCCACAACTTTTGCAGGTGAGCCTCGACTTATTGACTATATTGGGTAAACTAAAAAAGCGTTTTAAACTCACGATGTGAATTTAAAACGCTTTGCTCTTCCTCTTGGACTTGAACCAAGGACCCTCTGATTAACAGTCAGATGCTCTAACCAACTGAGCTAAGGAAGAATTTGCAATCTTCGAGTTTTTATTTGCTCTTCCTCTTGGACTTGAACCAAGGACCCTCTGATTAACAGTCAGATGCTCTAACCGACTGAGCTAAGGAAGAAGTTTTTCTCTCAATTGCGGTGCAAAGATAATAGGTTATTTCGGAATATGCAATATCTTTGCAAAAAAAATATCATTAAATGAATAAAACAATTGGAATGGGCAATGCATTGGTGGATGTTTTAGCAACACTACCCAATGATAATTTGCTAAATGAGTTATGCCTTCCTAAAGGGAGTATGCAGTTGATAAACAGGGATCGATTCGATATTATAAGCCATAAAATGAGCGAATTAGAACTTAAAAAATCGACTGGAGGATCAGCTGCAAATACTATTTTAGCACTTGCTAATCTAGAATTACAACCTGCCTTTATTGGTAAAATAGGAAAAGATGAATATGGAACTTTTTTTGAAGAGAACGCAATAAAAAATGGAGTTAAAACCAAATTATTCTACGGAGAACAAAATACAGGGGTAGCTTCCACCTTTATATTACCTGGAGGTGAACGTACTTTTGGGACCTATCTAGGCGCTGCTTCATCTATGAGAGCAGATGAATTAACTTTGGAACTATTTCTAGGATACACCTATTTTTACATAGAGGGTTATTTAGTACAAGACCATAATCTCATTGAGCGCGCAATGCAATTAGCCAAAGAGGCAGGCGTACAGGTTTGCTTGGACTTAGCTAGCTACAATATTGTAGAAGAGGAGAGAGAATTCCTAACAAAACTTATTACTAAATATGTTGACATTGTTTTTGCTAACGAAACAGAGGCACATGCCTTTACTGGGAAAGATCCTAAGGAAGCAATTGAACAAATAGCAAGTATATGCCGTGTTGCAGTTATCAAACTAGGCGCCAAAGGATCTTATGTTAAAACAGGAACTGAATTTTTCAAAATAGCAACTCCCATTGTTCCTTCTGTAATAGACACAACGGGTGCAGGTGACTATTATGCGGCTGGATTTCTATATGGCCTAACTTGTGACTATCCACTAGACAAATGCTGCATTATTGGGTCTATATTAGCCTCTTTTGTAATACAAGAGGTAGGAACAATTCTGAAAGAAGAACGTTGGAATGAAATAAAGTTAAATATAGAGCAACGCTTGCAGGATTAATAAAATTAATCTCTTTATTTGTATATTAACAATCCATATTATATTATGAAAATACAAACGAAATCGATACTTATACTCTCTGTAGGGATAGTATTAGGAGCTTCTCTTTTCAGTTTTACAAAAAACGATAATCGTTCTTTCCAGATAGTCAAGAACTTAGATATCTTTAATGCTGCATTTAAGGAACTTGACCTTTTTTATGTAGATACAATTAATCCCGAGCAGGTCATTCGTTACGGGATTGATGCCATGCTCTCACAAATGGACCCCTATACAGAGTACTATCCAGAAGAGGATAACACACTAAAAGAGTTGACTACTGGGAAATTTGGTGGAATTGGATCTGCTATCAGATATTACCAAAAGCGAGATAGAGTAGCCATTGTAGAACCTGTAGAGGGAATGCCTGCAACTGAGGCAGGACTGAAGCCGGGCGACATTATTCTGCGAATAGACGGCAAAGAGATGGTAAAGGGAGATATGGATATTCGCTCGTATGTATCTAAAGTAAGCGAGACACTTCGTGGAGAGCCTGGAACTACAGTTGTAGTTACAGTTGAACGCCCCACATTAGATGGAAAAGGAGAAATTAAAGAGTTTAAAATAACCCGTCACACCATCCAAACTCCTCCCGTACCTTACTATGGCATCGTAAAGAATCAAATTGGTTATATATCACTAACTGAATTTACTGACAAATGCTCGAAAGAGGTAAGAAAAGCAGTCATTGAACTCAAGCAAGCGGGTGCCACCTCCTTGATTCTCGACTTAAGAAATAATGGAGGAGGATTGTTAGGCGAAGCGGTAGAGATTGTAAACCTTTTTGTTCCTAAAGGGAAAGAGGTTGTTGTAACCAAAGGAAAAATCAAACAAGCAGGAAGTATCTACAAGACACAAAACGAACCATTAGACATTGAAATACCACTTGTGGTATTAGTGAATGGGTCAACAGCCTCAGCAGCTGAAATTGTATCAGGCTCTCTACAGGATTTCGACCGTGCCATTATTGTCGGGAATCGCACTTTTGGGAAAGGACTAGTACAGGTTCCACGCGAACTACCTTTTAACAGCAGTATGAAACTAACTACCGCGAAGTATTACATCCCTAGCGGTCGCTGCATACAAGCAATTGACTACTCCAAGAGAAATGCAGATGGAAGCATTGCCCGCATTCCAGATAGCTTAACCAACATATTCCATACAGAAGCGGGTCGAGAAGTACGTGATGGTGGAGGTATTCGCCCCGATGTAGAGGTAAAAGCAGAACACCTTCCCAACATCCTTTTTTATCTAATGAACGATGACCTTATTCTTGACTACTCCATTAGCTATGCCCTCAGACATGAAACCATCGGAGATGTAAATGATTTTAAACTTACCGATGCAGACTACCACGATTTCAAGACAATGGTAGAAGAGCGTAAATTCACCTATGACAGACAAAGTGAAAAAGCTCTTAAGAATTTAAAAGAGATAGCTGAATTTGAAGGATATGCAGAAGAATCTGCTGCTGAGTTTGAAGCATTGGAAAAAAAATTAAATCACCAAGTAGATCGTGACTTAGACTATTTCGCACCCGCCATCAAAGATGCCATTTCCGAAGAGATTGTGAGATATTATTACTACAAACGCGGTTCCATTATCCAACAATTAAAAGGTGATTCTGATTTAAAGAAAGCTACAGAGATATTAAATGATTCAGCGGTTTATGCGTCTACATTAATTCCTGGAAACCCTGTAATCAAAGAGTAATACACCAAGCTCAAAAGAGTTGCTACGAAGCAAAACACTCTGCTAGAAACATCAATCCCCTCAGTTGCTTTGTGCAAAGCAACTGAGGGGATTGATGTTTCTAACTATCACCAAATAGCACAAGCTACAAAAACATTTATAGAGTTGAGATTAACAGAAGAATCATTTTTCTCATAATAGAAAAAAGAGACCTCCCAGCCATTAACTCTTTTCGGATTATTAATCCCTTACAGAAAATGGCCTTTGACTCACTCCATAGCAAGTATTCATTACTAACTAGTAACTAGTAAAACAATTATAAGTGGCTAAAAAAGTTCCTTGCAGAGCTTAAAAGCTACACTATCACAAATAAATTAGAGAACCCAGTCATATCAAAAACGGTCTTAATCTCTGCACTCATTTTCTCCAAAACCAAAGTGCAATTATTCGCCTTTGATGCTTTCAAAAGAAGCATAAATGTTCTCAATCCCGAACTACTGATATAGACCATTTTCTCACAATCAACAACAATCTCAATATTTTTCTCTTGTAACAAATGAGCTATTGTAGCCTCAAATTCTTTAGCATTTACAGTATCTAATCTACCATCAATAGCAATCACAACTGCTGATTCTTTTTTTGTAATTTCTGCCTTCATTTTATCTTCTATTTCTTTAAATTTTCTTACGCATATAAAGTTGGTTTTCATCCCCTAAACGAGTGTAAGAGACCTCATCCATTATTTGACGTACCAAATAAATTCCCAATCCACCAATTTCTCGATCCTCTGCAGAAAGCGTTACATCTGCATCAGGTAGAATAGTCGGATCAAAAGGCATGCCATGATCCATTATCCAGAAAGAGAGTCCACGAGTATCCGATAATGCTTTTACAGCAAAATCGCATTCACTATCTATTGGATATGCATACATAATAATATTTGCAACCGCCTCTTCCAAAGCCAGTTGAATACTCATACCCAAACTAGCTCCCAGTTCTAACTCTTCTATTACCCCGTCTAAAAAATCAGTTAACTTTTCCAGCTCTGACAGTTGATTTTTTAGTGTTATACTTTTCTCCATCTTATAAATTTTATTTTTTATAATTTACAATTAAGATTGTCAAATCATCACTCGGCTCAGCATCTAACACATGCTCTGCCACCGAATCAACGATACAATTTACCAATCTTTTTACCCCCATCTTATAGTTCACCTGTAGTGTTTTCAATAATGTTTTTTCAGAATAAAGTCTTTTTTGACAATCTTCAGCCTCTACAACTCCATCGGTATAAGCAAAGATTTTTGTTTCAGACATTAGCTCAACTGTTTCATTCTCATATGAAAATCCTTTCAATATACCGAGAGGCAGATTACTTTTCACCTTCATAAAAGCAACTTCTCCCTCTTTAGATATCAATGCTGGAGGATTGTGCCCTGCATTGCAAAACGTAAGCAACCCTGTTTTTAAATTCAAAACCCCAACAAACAAGGTAACAAACATATTGGTTTCATTTTGCTCAGACAAGGAGTCATTCATGCTTTTAACAATTTCACAAGGCGAAACCAAATATCCTGAAACACTTCGAAAAAGGCTTCGCGTCACAGCCATCAACAAAGAGGCTGGAATACCCTTTCCTGACACATCCCCTATCGTAAAGAAAAGTTGATCATTCTCGATATAGAAATCATATAAATCACCACCCACCTCTTTGGCTGGCTCTAAAACCGCATATAAATCAACATCTGCACGCTCAGGAAAAGGGGGGAATATTTTAGGAATCATACCCATCTGTATGTCATGCGCAATACTCAACTCACTCTCAATACGCTCTTTCGAGGCTGTTGTTTTTTGAAGATTGAATATATAGCTATTCAACGATCCCTTCATATAGGTGAACGCATCATAGAGTTGCTTCATCTCATCATACATCTTCACCTCAGGCAAAGAGGCATTAAAATCACCTTGAGCTATTTGATGAGCAGACTCTGCAAACCCCTCTAGTGGCTTAATCAAGCGTTTCACCAGCAAGAAAGTCAGCACAAAAAAGGCCAAAAGTGCTGCAAAAAATATAATCAAAATATTCTTCATTAGCGAGGTTAAGCCAGCTAACAAAAAGCTCTCCTCTATAACCGTACAAATCGACCAACCTACAGATGGAATGGGAGCATAAATAGCATAAGAAAAATCACCTTCGTTATTAAATCTCCTTGCACCACTCTCGCCAGCCAACATACACTTACCTATCTTTTCATACTCTTTGTTATTTTCAGCAAAAGCATTTGAAAATATGGTTTCAGACATAATACGTTCCTTTTTGCGATGAGTCAAGTAATACCCATTACGACTCAACAAAAAAGAGTATCCACTATGAATCATTTCGCTATTCTCTATCTGGTCCGTAAATTGATAGAGTGAAATATCAGCTGTATAAATAGCATAAATATCCCCCTTACTATTTCTCAAAGGCAAAGAGTAAGTTGCCATTACGACCTCCCCAACAACATCATCATAATAAGGCTCACTCCAATGCGCTTCCCCTAATAACTTGGGAATTAGATACCAATCCATTCCCCAATAACTATACTCTTTCGGGTTTATTCTTCGACAGTCAATGCCCAAAGAGGAACGAGAAGCATAATATATGGTAGGCACCTGATTTTCATTCGGTACAAAAGCTAAAGAGCTACCAATTATTGCTGAGTTATTTTGAACATTACGAACCAGCACCTCCTTTATATTCACTGTATCTAAAGAAGATGTACCCAGCAGCCAACAGGTTTCATCAATAGACTGCGAGACACTTTTTAGCTGAGATTCCACCCTTATCCCTAATGTATTCAGATTTCCATAAGCAATATCTATCGAAGAAGAAATCACTTGATTACGACTTAAATAGTGATAGGTACCTAATACCAAAGCAAAAATAACCACAATCATAGCCATAATATAAAGACTAATGCGCGTAGCAAATGAGGTTATGCGTAATTTTAAAATCGACATCTCTTATTCTTTTACAAAATCTGTATACTTTATTTTCCCTGGTGCTAAAAAATTAACTGCACTTTCAAATTCCAACTGAGTTAACTTAAAGTCTCGCTTTTTTGTATCAGGGTCTACTTGCAATTCTAAAACACCTTCTAGCATCCTTCGTTGGTGATACAAATTAGCACCTGCCCTATTAGGAAGAACATAACTCATCGTATATCCCAAGGCCTCCTCTAAATTGGCTGCCGTATGAATCCAACCCTCTTTACTCGCTTTCGCAAATCGACGAACCACGTCAGCATTGCTATCGTAAAAAGAGCGAAGAACATAAACTCCCTCTTCGGGCATATTATAACCCCAGTCACTAAACTTAATAAGATGATTCGAATTTATTTTATAACCACACTCTTCTAATTGAAGCAACTCGTCATAGTTATATACAACAGCAACATCAACAGCTTGAGAGAGAAAAAGATTAACACCGCTATTAACCGAAATGACTCTCATTTGCAAACCATACTTGTTCAATACCAGGTTGATCATATCTTTACTGATATACTCTCTTACAGCTATTTTTTTGTGTTGCAAAGAGGACAAATCATACAATGGTGAGTGAGAAATAAGCCTTAATCCATTCTCTTGAGAAGTTTGCAAAACATTTACAATATCAATCCCAGCCAATTTAAAATAGAGAGCTTGAGCCAAATTCAAAGTAATAAACTGAACATCTCCTCGAATCAAGTTATCAATAACAGACTCAAAATCAAGAGAATGTACAATTTCCACATCAAGCCCTTCTGATTCGTAATAGCCAGCCCCCTTAGCTGTATAATAACCCGCAAACTGGCTTTGAGGATTCCAATGAGGCGAAAAAACAACTTTCTGTGAATACCCCCCCAAAAAACAGCATAAAAAGGCAAATACTATTTGTACTCTTTTTATATCCCAATTAAACAACATACACTTCTTCATTTTAAATCAAATCAACAACTATTCTATCTCTTTCAGGGGCACTTAACTCTTTTGTGAAAGAATCTACACACCCGAACAAATAAAACTATCCATTCATACTTTATTAAATCAAGGGAAAGAGTACAAAATTATTTATTCATTTTGTTAAATCCAAGCAGACTAGACTTTGTGTGTATCTCTCGTGAAACGTCATTACTTAACTATTCAAATAACCCTCTTTTATCTATCAAAGTGTTAACACTTTCTTATTATTTCTAATATACATTTGCAAATATATATATAATAACTCTCCTTTGCAACTACCTCATCGCTTTTTACAACCGCCATGAGCTAGTGTAAAAAAAACAAACAAAAAAAAGAGCAACACATTGGTAAATCAACAACAATATAAGGAAACATTAGTTAGAACATAATCTTACAGCAACTAAAGAGAAAAGAGAGAAGAAAAAACTTTTTTCCCCTCTTTTTCAAAAAAAAAGAGAGAAACATTTGCATGTATAAAAAAAAGCGCTACCTTTGCACACGATTTCAGATATGAAGTCATCGGGGTGTAGCGCAGTCCGGTTAGCGCACCTGCTTTGGGAGCAGGGGGTCGTGGGTTCGAATCCCGCTACCCCGACAAAGAAAAGGGATTTAACTTTATAGTTAAATCCCTTTTCTTGTTTAATATACTCGCAAAAACCACGCAGAGCTCACGGTGGGGCTCACCTGCAAAAGTTGTGGAATGGTATCTTCTTGTTAATCTTGCCGCCTGTTTACCAATCTCTTTTTTTAGTATGCATTACCCTTTTAGAGAGCCTAAAACTCTCTTCTACTTAAAATAAAAGAATAAAAAAAAGCTTCAATCCTTCACACAGTCTAATTATCAACAGGTTATGATGAAGAGAGCAAGAAATAATCTTCACCAAATCTTCACTGAAGAATCTTTATTGACCTAGTTTTGCTTGGGGGCAACTTTCTCAGGTGAGCCATGAGATCTTAAACTTCTTCAACAACCGTGCGACTAATGCATCGGCAGAATGTTTTAATGCAAAGCTAAAAAAGCTTAGGGTAGATTTAAGAGGGGTGAATGATGTACCATTCTTTCTATTATTAGAACAGGCGAGCCACTACTACTCCCCTTTAGTAGCTTCAACAGCTACAATTGCTACCCTCTCACTCACATAGACACAATCAAACATATCAAGAATCTCTTGTAAATCGGGAGTGAGTAACTCATGACACCTCTCTACCATCTCCACAGGTATAGGATAACACCCTTGAGCAATAGATCCCGCCATAGCAGCAATAGTATCTGAGTCACCACCCAGTGAAATGGCTAGGCGAATAATCTCCTCAAAGCTCTCCCCCTCTAAAAAGGCAATGATAGCCTGCGGAACACTCTCTTGACAGGATACATAAAACTGGTAAGTAGGACGCATCTGAGCAATTGTACGATCTAAATCGTAGCCATACGTACGCTCTACATAGCTTTTTATCTCCTCCTTTGTAGCACCTGTTCGCGCCAGGAAGGTAGCGCCTGCTATAGCTTGTGCCCCTTTTATACCTTCAGGATGATTGTGAGTAACCTCCGCCGACACCTTTGCCAATTTTTCCACGCCTTCTAGTGTGTCAACACTCCATGCAACAGGACTCACACGCATACTCGATCCATTGCCCCAACTATTGTATGGTTCAGTATAACCCAAGGCAAGCCACATACCAAATTGTCCGCCATATCCTCTATCGGGATATTTCCGCCCTAACTCATGCATACACTTCACTAACTCTTGATGAGTTTGAGAACCATGCAACAGCCATTTAGCTACAGCAAGCGTCATTACTGTATCATCAGTAAAAGTAGCACCAGGGGTAAACAGTGCGACATCTGTTCTTTTTACATTGTTAGCCTCGTACACCGAGCCTACTATATCACCTACAATTGCTCCTAACATCATATTCTATTTTAAGGGGTTATTTATTTTTGTGCCAAAAGATATCCCAATTCTTAGGGTCTATCCAATTTAAAACTCGAGTCGAAAGCCTTTTTGCTTTAGCTCTTGATATTTTTCCACATTGAATTTAAACAGAAAAGCCTCTTTCTTCCCAGAATTTCGCGCTGTTTCATCTAGCTGACTGAGCAATCCCAAGGCTAACATCTTTTTATAGAAATTGCGGCGATCGAACTTCACGTCAAGAATCGACTCATACAGGTGCTGCAACTCTTTAATCGTGAATTTCTCAGACAACAACTCAAAACCTATAGGCTCAAAACAAATCTGCCTGCGCAGCTCCTTTACTGCCATACGGAGCATAAGGTCGTGATCAAAAGCAAGAGGGGGAACCTCGTCCAAAGCAAACCAGCGAGCTTGCGCCGCATCATCACCTCCCTTTACCTCTTGCAGCTTTACCAAAGCATAATAAGCTATGGATATCACTCGCTCACGCGGATCTCGGTCAGGATCAGTAAAGGTAGAAAACTGCTTTATGTAAACATCTCTCACCCCAGTTTCCTCACACAACTCTCTCAAGGCACCTTGATCTGCATTTTCATCCATGCGTAGAAATCCACCAGGAAACGCCCACCTCCCCTTGAAAGGTTCTATACCTCTTTCAATAAGAAGCACCTTAAGCTTGGCATCTGAAAAACCAAACACGACACAATCTGTAGCCACGCTTGGATGCGGATATTTATACTTGTATTTAAACTCTTCCATATCTATTGTGTATTATTTACGCAGCAAAGGTATACCATTTCATTCTATCTGCAAAATATTATTGCGTATTTTTTACACAAATAAATGAACATAGCTATCCTAGGAGAGCGGTAAAGCAGTTAATTGATACTTATTATAAAGAACAACCTATAAAGAATGAGACTGAGCGCACCGAGGAAGCTGATAAAGTTTCCGCTCGTATTGCCGAAATATTGTCCGAAAGAAGCTTCTCATTCTCGCCCAACGAATACCTAAGTATTCATAGACGCTTGTTTACAGGCATGCATAAATTTGCTGGAAAAATACGAGACTACAATATAACCAAATCCGAATGGGTTTTGAATGGTGAAACGGTGCTATATGCGAGTGCCAGCACCTTAAAGGAGACACTTGAATACGATTTTAAACAAGAGAAAAGCTTTAGCTACAAAGGACTAAGTATACCAGAGGTCATTGAACACATCGCCCATTTTATCTCCGATTTGTGGCAAATTCACGTATTTGGAGAAGGTAACACACGCACTACGGCTCTGTTTTTAATTAAATATCTACGTAAGCTTGGACTTTCCAACCTTAACAATGATATGTTTGCTCAGCATTCATGGTATTTCCGCAATTCCTTGGTACGTGCTAACTATCAAAATATTGCGCACAACATTCATAGCACCCATAGTTATCTTATCCGTTTTCTGAGTAATATTTTACTCAATAAGAACCACGTACTTAAAAACCGAGAGATGCATGTACAATACATCCAGAACGAAACTAGCACCGAGAATGTCGGTGTAAACGTCGGTGTAAAAAAAGAGATAATCGATAATATAAGAACGAACCCATCGCTTACTACGAAGCAATTGGCTGAAATCACCCAAAAAAGTAGCCGAACCATTGAACGCCACATGAAAGAGTTACGTGAGGCTGGCATTATCGCTCGAATCGGATCTGATAAATCAGGAGATTGGCTTGTTAATGACTCTACGCACTTCTAAATTAGAAGAACCCCTTACTCTAATAGAATAACAACATACTACAATGAATCAACTAGAACTTAAAAATATACTATCCGCTAAATTCGATTTTAGCCAATGGAAATCACTGCTTCAGGCTATATTTGGATCGAATGTAACCTATTTTACAAAAGAGGCAACTATCGATGCTGCATTAATCAAGAGTGGCGGACAAGTGGGTACCATTCACTTAGACGATGACCGTTCTTTGGCTATCTTCAAATTTGAAGTTTCTGACAGCGTGCAGATTGCTCGCAATAGAAAGAATAGGAGTTGATGAAAGTTGGTTAATTGCAATTATCCCAAACAATCTATTTGCAATCAGCGAAATATCGTATCTTTGCTTACTGTACAGAAATTAAAATAATAAGTATGGGAAGCGCATTACAATATAGAATAGATGCTTGGAAGAGGCTACTTCTTGATTTTGGGAAAAGAAATCGATTGATTAATTTCAAGGAAACAAAGCGCTCTAATGTAAATATAACAACTCCAATCTTTTCTGAGCTATTCGATCTTATAGCAATACAAGAGCGTGCATTAGCGTTTCCATTTGCTCAAAAGATAAGATTTGATGAAGATGGTGAGGAGAATTATGATTTAGTTATTAAAGGAGATTTAGAGACTTCAAAAACACTTGGAGAGTTGCAGAAAACTCTAAAAGCATTACGTTATAAAGCAAATACTTCAATAGAGGAGCAAGGTATAAACACACTTTACCTTGCTTTTGGTTTGTTAAAATGGAGTGAGGGGGATGGCTCCAAACAAATTTTGAATTCGCCTCTTATTCTTGTACCTGTGCTACTTAAAACAGAATCAATTACCTCACCTTACCAGCTACTTTTACATGAAGACGAGATTGTTTTTAACCCCACACTATCTCATAAACTAAAAAATGATTTTGGTATTGTCATACCAGAATTTGATAGTACTAAAGATAGCATTGAATCCTTCTTGACCGGTTTAGATGAGCTATTTGAGCGCAAAGAATGGGAAGTAACAAGAGATGTTAATCTGACGATTCTTTCGTTCCTTAAAATCAACATGTATAAGGATTTAGAGAAAAATGAAGAGAAACTAAATTCTAATAACTTTATTACATCCATTGCAGGAGAAAGTATACCTATCTCAATATCTGAGGAGTTTAACAATTACGACCATGATACTCGCATAAAGCCCATTGACACATTTCAAGTTGTTGATGCAGACTCAAGCCAGCAAGATGCAGTATTGCTTTCTAAAAGTGGAGTAAGCTTTGTTTTGCAAGGACCTCCTGGCACAGGTAAAAGTCAAACTATTACGAATATCATTTCAGAATCACTCGCCGATGGGAAAAAAGTCTTATTTGTTTCTGAAAAGATGGCAGCACTACAAGTTGTTTACAACCGACTTGCAAATGTGGGTCTAGCCGATTTTTGTTTTACACTTCATAGTCATAAAGCAAATAAAAAAACAATCCTTAACGACTTATCTAATTCTATTTCTATTGATAGAAAGAAAGTAAAAGAAGATGCACTAGCACAATTAGAAACATTAGAACGTAAAAGAGTTGCTTTAAATCAATATCAACAAGAGTTGCATACGCCTTGCTCTAGACTTAAATGTACAATTTTCTCAGTAAACGGGGAATTAGCGAAACTTAATACAGCACCAGATGTTATTTTTGAAATAATTAGTCCTGAAAACTTCACTTCTAGCGAATTAAGCGACAGACGCTATCTTCTCTCTGAACTAGCCAAAACGATAGGTAAACGCAGCGAAGATTATGTAAATAACGTTTGGAAAAATTCAACGTTAAATTTCTTATCCAACGAGTTAAGACATGATATTGACTCAAATATAGATGCATTGCTTCCGAGGTTAAATCAGACAAATGAATGTTTTGTTAATTGTTGCGAGAAGTTAGGGCTAATAATAAAACCTTCATTAGACGGATTAGATTTACTAATTAAAATCCTTGCAATAGTAGGGGAATCACCAACTATACCTGTTAAGTGGATCTATCGTGATGATATTGAAGCTCTCCTAAAAGATGCTAAGCTATACGAGATCTCTTGCAAGGAGATTCAAAATAATCAACATTCCATTTCAGAAAGATACACAGATGACTATTTCTCAATAGAAGCAGAAATAATATATTCTGAGTTATCTGTTCTGCAAAATAACCTCAGTACATTGCTCCTTGAGATTAAGGACAATGGAATTATTCTAGCAGACATAAATAAGCTATGCTTAAATATACACAAGACTCTTGCTAAACTAGAGTTGCTTACAAAACAATCAGATTCTATCAGTGAATTATTAGAAATTAAGAAAAGCAACTCGATAGCAGACCTAAAGTTCATGGTTTCGCTTTCTGACACATTACTACAAGGCATTACCCCAACCCCCTTGTGGTTTGAAAAAGATAAAATCGTTTCTATAAATTCATTTATAGATGAATCTGAAAAACTGCATCATGAAGTACTTAGTCTAAGGAATGAGATACTTAAAAATTTTGATAATGATATTTTTGAAGTAGAAACTTATGCCATGCTTAAACGCTTCAGAGGTGAGTATAATACTATATTTAGATTCTTCAAAGCAAGCTATAGGAAAGACCTCAAAGAATTAAAACAGTTTCTTTCTAAAACCTCAAAATTAAATTATTTAGAAGCCTACGACATACTTCAAAAGTTAAAACTACAACACGATAAAACAGATGAAATAAATAATCAGAAAGAATGTTATTTATTATCATTTGGGGCTTACTACAGTGGCTTTGCAACTAATTGGGAACAGTTACGCGAAGCTATACAAAAATTTACTGAGTTATCATCAATATTCCCTGGAAACCATATATCCCAAACTTTAAAGACAATAATACTATCAGGAACATTGCCTACTCACAAACTATCAGATTTACTAGACAATTACAATAGTTGTGGTGGAGAGTCACTTATTGAGGAAGTAAATAGTTTAACTACTGCAATCCATACTGAACAATCTGCTTTATCAGAAATAATTGTAACGCTACGTAAAAACACAGAGAATCTCGAAAGACTTTTGGAATTAGCTCAAAGTTTAATAGTGGTTCGCAAAGAGCAAGCAGATTTTGCAACATTATTACAAGAGTTATCTGAATTGGCTACATCCCAGGCACTTGTTGATTCTATTGAGCTCAATAAGCAATCTATCTCAGAGCAGTACGAGTCGTATTTCACAGGCATTACGACTAATTGGGATCAAACCCTTAAAGCGCTTCTATTTGCTAAAGAACTGAAGGAACTGAACGCACAAGAGAAATTACCAGCAACCTTTATTGAGAGTATTTGTAGCGACCTTAATGTCATTTCCTATTGTAGAGAAACAACAACATTACTTTCTTCTCTTCGTGAGAACTTTAAGCAAACGGTTGAATGGGTTTTGAATTTATTTATAGAGGAAGAGCAGCTAAGACATTACCATTTAAAAGATTTTGCTGAGAGACTAGCCAACTGTAAGAATAAAAAGCACCTACTTGAAGAATGGGTTGATTATTGTAGCAATAAGCGCAAATGCGAAGAATTAGGATTATCAATGTATATAGCGCAAATTGAAGAGAAAGCAATTAACCCAGACTATATAGTTGATGCCTATTTTAAACGATTTTATCGTTTATGGTTGGATGCTATATTACCACATTTCCCTGCCGTACAATCATTTAGAGGAAGAGTACATAAACAAACGATTAAAGAATTTACAGAATTAGACAGACTGCAATTAAAAATAGCCCAATCACGTGTACGTGAGCGAGTTTTTAGCCGAATGCCAGACTTTAACTCTATAACCTCTACACGTGATGAAATAGGTGTTTTAAAAAGAGAGTTAGGCAAACAAAGAAGATTAATGCCACTACGTAAACTATTTAATGCTATCCCAAATATTCTAACTTCACTACGTCCATGCTTTATGATGTCACCTTTATCGGTCAGCGTGTTTTTAGAAGCACAGAGTTACGAGTTTGACTTGGTTATTTTTGATGAAGCCTCTCAAGTACATACTGAAGATGCAATTGGTGCAATTATGCGTGGGAAACAAGTAATAATCGTAGGGGACACTAAGCAACTACCTCCTACAAGTTTTTTTGCAAGTTCATTGAGCGATGAAGACTTTGACACAGATGAAGAATTGAAAGATAATGATGCAGGTGCATATCAGTCTATCTTAGACGAATCAATCACAGTATTGCCTGAACGCAGCCTTCGCTGGCACTACCGTAGTCGCCATGAACACCTCATTGCCTTCTCGAATATTAAAATATATAACAATTCACTCATCACTTTCCCCTCTTCTACTGAGCAAGAAGTTGATTGTGGTGTTGAGTATATACACGTTTCAAATAGCGTATACGACCGTGGCGGAAAACGAAATAACGTAAACGAAGCAAAACGAGTAGCAGAATTAGTATTCGACCATTACAGAAAATCCCCCAATCGTTCTTTGGGTGTTGTCACGTTTAGTGAAGCACAGCAGCAAGCTATTGATGGAGCTATCAGACATAAACGCCTACAAAATGCAATGTATGAACAATATTTTATGGAAGATAAAGAAGATCCTTTCTTCATAAAGAACTTGGAAAATGTACAAGGTGATGAACGAGATACTATTATTTTTAGTATAGGATATGCTAAAGACCAAAACGGCATAATGTATATGAATTTCGGTCCACTAAGCAAAGATGGAGGACATCGTCGATTAAATGTTGCTATTACAAGAGCTAAATACAATGTTAAACTAGTAGGATCTATTGTACCTACCGATATTGACACAGGTAAAACTTCTGCTGAGGGGGTAAAACTTTTACGATCATACATTGAGTTTGCTCAACAAGGAATGATTGCATTGCAGAAAGAACTAAGTTATACAGATGTGCTAGATTTTGACTCTCCTTTTGAAGAGTCTGTATATGATTTTCTTGCAAATAGTGGATATAATATAAGTACGCAGGTTGGTTGCTCAGGCTTTAGAATTGATATGGCAGTGAAGCACCCTATACACTCGGGAAGGTTTGTTATTGGTATAGAATGTGATGGTGCAACTTATCATAGCTCTCGCACAGCTCGTGAAAGAGATAGACTTAGGCAAACGGTACTTGAAGATATGGGATGGACAATATATCGAATTTGGTCAACTGATTGGATCAAAGACCAAAAAACAGAAGGAGAAAACCTAATAGCAGCCATTGAAAAAGCATTGCTAAGCAATGAAAGTCAGCTGGGAATAGAGGAATTCTCTCCTGAAAATATTGATATTACACCACTAGACTTTGAAATTGAAGAAGACTATGATCAAACAGAACTATCACAAAATGGGTATGGTTTCTTGCCATATATACAAGTAAATGTGGCAGATTATTTGAGCTTTGATACGCATGAAGTGATTCGGATGGTTATTCAAACAGAACAACCTATACACTTTGAGGAGCTATGCAAGCGAGTCGCTCCATTATTTGGTAATCAAAAAGTAACTTCTAAAGTGCGAAATGGAGTTAATTATTTGTTTAAGTGGAAGCTTACAGAATCTATAGAGCAAAAGGGAAATTATATCACAATAAAAGGATTTGCAGATTTAAAGGTAAGAATTCCTGATGAATCAACAGACTACATACGTCCCATCTCTTTAATATCTGATGAAGAATTAGCTAAAGCAATGCGTGCTATTGCTAGAAATAGTTATGGTATAACACCAAACGACCTTTTTATAGCTACAGTACGTGAATTTGGTTTTAAGCGTACAACTGAAAATATGATGTGCACTTTCCGTAATGCTTACGAAAAAATGCTTGATTCAGGAAGAGTTAAAGAAATTGAGGGTAAGGTTTGTATTATGGATATAAAGCAGTAGAGGAATAAGAATATGATAAGTGCTGAGCTATCTCTTATAATTGGTTATCGTGATATTTATGATGATACGCCATGCCTTGCAATAGAATATATAAAAGAGATAAATAAAGAAATACTTTTAGAATATTCAGTATATTATTGCCAAGAGCAAACAGAGAATCCTTATATTGGCTTCCTTAATGAAAGTGATAATGGATCTCGGCATTACCATGATTTTGCTTCAATAGTTAGTCTATTAAGACAGAAAGGAGATAAAGTAAGAATTCTAAATATAAGAACAACCCTCAGGTTATTAGAGTTAATACTAGAAAGCGATTCTTCTATATGCAAATTTGCATTTTCAGACAGAGAGGTGCTAGAAAAGCTATTAAAAGCATATCTTGTATTAAATGATTATGAAGGTAAGCTTGGCCCTAAACCAAATCATCCGAATGATTCACTTAAGTATTTAGTAATACACAATTCTTTGGGATTTAGATTGTATAAAAATTCGTTCTCGAAAGAAAGAAGAATATTGAAGCAGTACTTAGGTAGTATTAGCTAAATGTATAAATGTCTAGCAGGCAGAATAAAGAAAAAAATAATATGATTACCGAATCTCAAAACATAGAATTCAAAGAAAGTTGGCGTGACGAGTATCTAAAATGGATATGCGGATTCGCCAATGCACAAGGTGGAGCACTCTACGTGGGTATTCGTGATAATGGTGAGGTGTGTGGAACACTTGAAGTCAAGAGACTCATGGAGGAGATCCCCAATAAAGTACGTGATTTGTTAGGCGTTTTAGTAGAGGTAAACTTAAAAAGAAAAATGGATAAGGAGTATCTTGAAATCAAAGTAGAGTCATATCCTTATCCTATCAGCTATAAAGGTCACTATTATCAACGAAGTGGTGCTACCAATCAAGAACTAAGAGGAGCTGCTTTAGATCGATTTATGCTTCGCAAACAAGGGCGCACTTGGGATAGTGTGCCAATTCCCCATTTAAGCACTGCTGATTTAGACAATACGACTTTTGAACTATTCCGAACGTACGCTAGTAAAAGCGGAAGAATGGATGACGCAGACCTACAAGATACCAACGAAGGATTGCTTGATAAGTTACGCCTTACGGAAGGTAGCTATTTAAAGCGTGCTGCTGCACTTCTATTTCATAACGACCCCGAGAGGTTTGTAACGGGTACATTTATTAAAATAGGGTACTTTAAAGAAGGTGCCCACTTACTATACCAAGATGAAGTACACGGAAATCTGTTTCAGCAGGTAAAGTCGGTTATAGAACTGCTCACAACAAAATATCTTCGTGCTCTTATAAGCTACGAAGGCATACAACGCATAGAAACACTTCCCGTGCCCCGTGAAGCTCTACGTGAGGCTTTGCTGAATGCAATCGTGCATAAGTCGTATGAGTCGCTCACACCAACACAGATTGCGGTATATGATGATAAATTAGAAATATGGAACTGTGGAACACTACCCGAAGATTGGACACTTACTAACCTATTAGGTAAACACCGTAGTCGCCCATACAATCCAGATATTGCTAATGTATTCTTTCGTGCTGGCGAAATAGAAGCTTGGGGAAGGGGTATAGAACGTATTGTAGCCTCTTGTAAAGAAGCTGGATGCCCAGAACCTATCTTTCAATATGATGGTGGCGAATTATGGACTACATTCCATTTTAGCGAGAACTATCAAAGAAGTATATCTGGCACTACCCTGAAGGCTACCCAAGAAACTACCCAAGAAACTACCCAAGAAACTACTCTTAGGAAGAGTGAGTTGCAGATTGCAATTGTAGACTATTTAAGAGCTAAGCCTAGTGCTACCCGTAATGAACTTGCCGATGCTATTCCAAATGCAACTGTAGATGGAGTTAAATATAACCTTGCAAAGCTACAAAAGGCAGGTGTTATTAAACGTATGGGTAGTACGAAGTCTGGCTATTGGGAAGTTGTTGAATCAAACAACTGATAGGATATTCAAAACGTAAGCCCCCGATAAACTACCCGTTGTAGGCTATTTTTTGTTTTCCTTACTTTGTGCTCAAAACTAAAAGTTATGAGACACAGAATGAATAAAGATGAATTTTTGTCGATTTTAGATCGCCAGCGTCAAAGTGGTTTGA
>JBOFMR010000199.1:0-2558 GCA_051658485.1 Phocaeicola sp. | reverse complement strand
GTAAGCGTCTCCGCGATTCTATATTGTACGGTAATTAAAAACGGCTAATGTTTTCTTTCCATTAGCCGTTTTTCCATTTATCAGGTAGTAGCTCCCTATACTTTTCTATCGGTGTATTGGGTTGCCATTCCGCTGTTCTATTAATTATATCCGTCAGGTATTTGAACATATTGACTCCATTCATTTTGCACGAGAGGGCTATGGTATATAGTATAGCTCCTCGTTCGGCACCCTTATGGCTGCCGAAGAATAGAGAATTCCTTCTTGAGATTGATAGATACCTGTTAAATCGCTCAACCAAGTTATTATCCAAATGGGTATCTGCCTCTGTAAATAGATTTTCTATGGCTTCCCATTCATTTTTTAGATATGTAATTGCTCCCTGCAAATCGCTTTTAGGAAGTAAATTCCCCTTCGACTCTATTGCACTTAGGTATTGACTGATTTCATTTAGTATCTTTGGTGCGTATGTTTGCCTGTGTCTTAGGTTCATTTCTGGCGTCCACCCCTCTGCTCCAATCTTGTGTTTATGCTCTTCTTGATAGAGCTTATTAATTAAGCTAACCAGATGGGCAGCATCCTTGTCACTCTCTCCACAATCAATAAATTTCCGTTTGATATGCTGTAAGCAGGGTATTCGTTTGATAGAAGGAAAAAGGTCACTTTGCAGTTTTCGATAGGGTGCGTATGCATCGCTTTGCAAGATGCCGCTGTAGGATCCTAACTCCTTTAAGATAACATCTTCCGATCGTGATCCATCCTCATAGAGTAGATAGATGAGTTTACTTTTCATTCCTACAATTACCCACAGATATCCTTTCTTGACTCCCTTTCCTTTTGCGTTCTTCTGTGGGACTAAGATTTTGTAATAGGTTTCATCGGCTGATATATAACAATCTTGCAACACGTTTTGCCTAATGGATTTGTATATATTCTCTAGCAAAACAGAAGTTCTCTCTATTAATTTGTGTGCTGTTGGCTTCTTGAGTATAAATCCATGGCTTTCAAAATAATTGATAATTCTCTCCACTGGCATGGATTGTATGTAGCGTAGTTCCATTAATCCAGCAATAAAAGAGCCATCATAGTTTGAGTTTAAGAAGGCTGACTTTGGAGTTTTTCCCTCATATAACTTCCCATCCTGTGTATAGGTGTGTATCTTATAGATATGCTTGATAAAACGCATAGGAACGCATTCATATCGGATGCAGATGCGTTGCTCTTTGGAAAAGAGTCTAGCTTTTTCTACATCAAAATTGGGATCATCTGGATAGACTTCATGCTCCTCTACCTCCATTTCATAGTGCATATCCCGTTTGGCTCCATTGTTTTTACGCGCTTTTATCTGCTTACTCTTCTGCTCCTGAACTTTTTCTTGCTCCTCAGGGCTCACTTCTGCAGATCTAGGTAGCTGCTTTTCGGATTCGTTACTTAGGAGTTTAGCTACTGCTTTGGTCATACGCTGTTGCTTACTAAGAGAGGCTGTTTTACCCAGGAGTGCCTCCTTGAGAGAGGCTGTTTCAGCTACAAGCGCATTAATACGAGCATTGAGTTTGCACTCTCGCTCTTCTGCTTTTTTTAACTGCTCTTTCAGGATTCCTATGATTTCATCTCTCTTCATGCTATAAAGATACTAAAAATCAATGAGTTAAACAAAAGAATAGCCAACTATTTATTTAATAAACAATTGACTATTAACCAGATAGAGCTACAGCGTAAAGCGCTTTCGTAGCCTTACAGACTTTAACGAAACCCCGTTTAAGATAAAAGATAGCGTGGTATAAGATAGTTCATAATTGCCTGTATGAGGGTTAAGTGAAGGAAGTTCAAAGCTGCCTGCTTCAAGCTTTTTATAATACAATAAGAAACCATCGCCATCCCACTTGAGTATCTTGACACTTTGTCGTTTTTTGCCAAAGAAAATAAAGGAATCTCCAGAGATGGGAGATAAATCACTCATTTGTGAACGAACGAGTTTATAGAGTCCATTCATACCAAGGTTCATCCTGATGAATCCTTGATAGAGGTAGTACTTATTGCTAGAAGTTAAAGCATACATAATTCACCATCCTTTCTTTCGTATGCCTGGATAAGTTTGATTACTCCACTGGGGGTACCTTGCTTAATGGTTACAAGGGTACCACTAGTAAAGGTTACACTAATGCCAAGAAGAGAAAGAGTTTCCTCAGGTTCCTTAATGGGAACAACTCTGGAAAAACTAGGAGTGCTACTTCTCTCAGATAAACACTCTTTTGAGAAGGGAGTTGTAGGGATAGAATTTTGACCTGCTTCCACAGCAAGCAACTCTTTTTTCAACCTAAGAACAGAGTGCCCCCGACGAGAGGCCCATTTCTGCATACACTGCCTATCGGTGTGTACGCGTTCACAAAACTTACGTAAGGTTAAGTTGGGATCTAAATGCAATGCTTTAACATACTCAGACCAAGTCCAAGCAAATCGGTTTTCAGCTTCTGGCTCCATAAAATCATAATTTTAGTACAGAGCAAAGGTAAGATGCTAAAAATAGAGAAGCAAGGTAGAACCGTGGAGACGCTTAC
>JBOFMR010000198.1:0-44329 GCA_051658485.1 Phocaeicola sp. | reverse complement strand
AGCGATAGTAAGGAGCCTCTTTCCCAAGAGCAGGATTGAAACGGAGTTGTACATTGACGTGCATACCACAAAGGTACATACAATATTCTAACCAAAAGTGTCCTACAAATCGCATTTAGCAAGAATTGGAAAAAGCAATCGCTGATTATCAGTGAATTGAAATTTTACAAAAGATGAAATCAGTGGAAAAATTACGAAAAATAATTTTAAGGGTGAAAGTTGGGTTGAGAGTTCTAGATGGCTCTTTTATACCTTTTGATTAGTCTTTATCTATTTTTAGAATAGTTCCTGTATCTGGATTGAATACAACACGTGTGTTGTTCTTTTTGTTGAAAAGATTGTCTATTAGAACCTCAGTTGTACCAAATTGGGTAATAGGTAACTCGTTGTCAAAATAACATTCTGTTTGGCTTGAAACGGTAACTTTACCTTTTCCTGGAATGTTGTAGATAATTCCCTCAACTCGTTTTTTCTCTTTCTTGGCATCTTTCTCTTGACCTGATTTGGCGTCTAAATTAGTCAATGATAGGTAAAAGGGTAATCCAGAAAGATTGTTAGCATCTACTATCCCGAGCTTGTTTGAGAATCTAAAAGCTATTTTCTCTTTGAATTCTTCTGTGATGGGAATTCTTAAGATAACTGTTTCTATTTCGTGCTTGGTTATACCTGAGAACATCTCTGTCATTGAATTCTCTTGTAGCTCTAGGTTGTCTAGCATTAATTTTAGTGCAGCCCCATCACTTGGCATATAGTCTGCTTGCCCACGGGTTAGGCTATTTTTGCTTTCTCGTATGCTATAAATCTCTTTGGCAACGAGCTCTGCCATCTTTGCAGTTGAACCGGCACTTAGAATCTCTTCCGTCATGAAGCTGCGTGGATTAACCGTTGTTCGAGTTGCTGCATTTAAGGTTGCTGCTGGTTGTTGCTGGTTGGGAGTCGTTGTATTGATTGCTTTGATAATCCCCTCAGCAGTGAGTTCCATTGCTGATGTTGCCAACTTCTCTTTTAATTTGACTCTATATGCATTCTCTGAATCAGGTGCGCCTACTGATTTGACACTAATCCCATTAATTTTCCAATAGGTATAGGGGGTAGCTGATATATCTGTTAGACGCAGATAGCGATTGGCATATTGACAAAATTCTCCAGGTGTATAGGTAACCTTATCAATCACAATTTCTAGTTGAAGCTCTGACTTGGGTAAGTAGTAAACAACTCCATCACCCATAGTGCTTGGATTATACTTTGTTACCCCTTGAGCCATTCCACAGAATGGGGTGATTAATGCCAGAGCGATAATACCTTCTTTTATTTTCATATGTATTTCTATTTGTGGTTGTAAATATAGGCAGACTGTCGGTGATTTTGACTCTGTTTAACTTAATTTAGCCCAAGCCTGCGGAAGAGCTTCTACAATGTCACTGGCAATCAGGGCCATTTCTCCTTTTTGATTAGCAGCGAGGTCGCCCGCTAGCCCGTGTACATACACCCCAATTTTGCAACTCTCTTCAGGTGTGTATCCTTGTGCTAGTAGTGCAAGTAGTATGCCTGTCAGCACATCTCCACTTCCTGCTGTTGACATGCCAGGATTTCCTGTAGGGTTTATGTAAAAGTCTCCTCCTGGTGTAACAAGCGTGCTCCATGCTCCTTTTATAAGAATGTAGAGTTGAAACTGCGTAGCCAACTCTTGCGTTTTAATTAAACGTTCGTAGCTAGTTGCTGTTTTGCCTATAATTCTTTCCAACTCCTTGATGTGTGGTGTGAGTATGGTGTTCTTGGGCAAATCATTTAACCATTTTCGGTGGTTGCTTAATATATTGATGGCATCTGCATCCAATATCATTGGGCGAGTAGACTCCATGACTTGTTCGTGGAGTGCAAAGGGGGTATCTCCCTCTTCCCCAATTCCTGGGCCAATAGCTACTGCTTGGTAGGGATGAAGTTTGACAGGATCGGAAAAACAGTGCTCGTGAATATCGGTTTGAGTAATGGCTTCGGGTACTGCCAATTGAAGTATGGACTGATTGTGGATGGGTGTATGCACCGTCAATAGTCCTATACCTGATCGTAAGCACGCTCGTGCACTTAAGATGGCTGCTCCTGCCATTCCATAACTCCCTGCAATGAGTAGTCCGTGGCCAAAAAGACCTTTGTGTGAAAAACGTTTTCTAGGCTTAAGAATTGATTTAATATCCCGCTTCTCAAGTAATTGATAAGGGCTCTTTGTCTCTTCGATAAAGGTGGGGGATAATTTAATATCAATCGCAACCCACTCACCCAAAAATGCTTCATTCTCAGCAAAGAAGAAAGATAGCTTTGGAAATTGAATGGTTACTGTTAGGGTGGCTTTAATTATGTGCTGGTTGTTGCATATATTTTCCTCTCCCATTAAGCCCGAAGGTACATCAATGGAGACGACAGGAGAATTTGATGCATTGATATATCTAACGATGGCTGCAAACCCTCCGGCAAGTGGTTTGTTTAAACCGCTTCCAAAGAGTCCATCTATGACAAGCTCTTTTTCAGATAGTACAGGTGGTTCAAACTCCGTGCCTGGGCATACTTCTGTAAAACAGATTGATTTACATTCCTTTAATCGTGCTGCGTTGGCTTGGCATTCGTTTGAAAGTTTTCCAGAGGTGTTAAACAAGAAGAGTTGAATGTTGTAACCTCTTTTTGCTAGCAATCGGGCTACAGCTAGTGCATCCCCCCCATTATTACCAGGGCCAGCAAAAACAACCACCTTGTAAGATGTATCCCATCTCTTGGTTATAGCAAAGGAAATAGCTTCTGCTGCTCGCTCCATAAGGTCAATTGATTCTATTGGTTCGTTGGCAATGGTATGTTGATCTAGTTCTTTAAGCTGGTGACTTGAAAATATTTTCATAGGTGTTTACTTTTTTACAATAGGCAAAGATAACACTATTTATTACAAAGAGGTGGTGGCAAAAGTTCTATACTTCAAATAATTTCCCTATTTTTGCACCAATTTAAATAAATAAACGGTATATGAATCCCATTCAGATAAGAGATAAGCACTTTACTCCCTTTATCTCGGAAGAAAAAATACAAATGGAGGTGGCACGTGTTGCTAGTGAAATAAATCGTGACTTAGCTGGTGAAGAGCCTTTGCTGATTAGTGTGTTAAATGGTGCCTTTATGTTTACAGCCGATTTAATGCGCAATTTGACGATACCTCATGAAGTCTCATTTGTTAAAATGGCCTCGTATGAGGGAACAGAGTCTACTGGAGTCATTAAAGAGATGATCGGTCTGAATGAAGATATCGAAGGACGTAGTATCGTTCTTGTAGAGGATATTGTAGATACAGGATTTACAATGACTTATTTGCTGAAGAATTTGAAGGCAAGAAATCCCAAAGAGATTCGCATTGCAACATTGCTTTTGAAACCTGATAAATTGAAGGTTGATTTAGATATTGATTATGTAGCTATGACTATTCCGAATGACTTTATCGTAGGATATGGTTTGGATTACGATGGGCAAGGTCGCAATTATCGTGAGATTTATGTGGTAGCAGACTAATTATAGAACAAAATAAAATAAGAAAACAGATGTTGAATATTGTAATCTTTGGTGCTCCAGGTTCTGGTAAAGGAACGCAAAGCGAGCGTATAGTAGAAAAATTTGGTATCAATCATATCTCAACGGGTGATGTACTTCGCGCCGAGATTAAGAACGGTACAGAACTAGGTAAAACGGCACAAGGCTATATTAGCCAAGGTCAGTTAGTACCTGATGCTTTGATTATCGACATTTTGGCGAGTGTGTTGGATAGCTTTACAGTAAGTAAAGGAGTTATTTTTGATGGATTCCCACGTACCATTGCACAGGCTGAAGCTTTGAAGGCAATGTTGCAAGAGCGTGGTCAAGAGGTATCTGTAATGTTAGACTTGGAGGTTCCTGAAGAAGAATTGATGACTCGTTTAATCAAAAGAGGAGAGATCTCAGGTCGTGCTGATGATAATGCAGAAACGATCCAAAAAAGACTTTCGGTATACCACTCACAAACCTCTCCACTCATTGAATGGTACAAGAAAGAGGGAAAATACCAACACATCAATGGTTTAGGTACTATGGAAGGTATTTTTGCTGAAATTGCTGCTGCTGTAGAAAAACTGTAACAAGCATACTATAAACGCAGGGAGTAGAGCTTTTAGGCTACTGCTCTCGGCGTTTTATTTTTTAGAATTAATTAGGAAGAAGAAATAATTATGGCTGAATCAAATTTTGTTGATTATGTAAAAATCTATTGCCGCTCTGGGAAGGGAGGTAGAGGTTCAACGCACATGCGTCGTGAAAAATATGTACCCAATGGCGGTCCCGATGGTGGGGATGGCGGTAGAGGAGGCCATGTTATTCTGCGAGGAAATCGCAACTACTGGACTCTTATCCACTTAAAATACGAACGCCACGTATTTGCTACTCATGGTGGAAATGGTTCCAAAAGCAAAAGTTTTGGTAAAGACGGGGAAGACAAGGTCATTGAAGTACCTTGTGGAACGGTGGTTTACGATGCTGAAACGGGAGAATATTTGTGTGATATTACGGACCACGGACAAGAAGTAGTTCTTTTGAAAGGGGGCCGTGGAGGTTTGGGTAACTGGCATTTCCGCACAGCAACTCGTCAAGCTCCTCGTTTCGCACAACCCGGTGAGCCGATGCAAGAGCTTACAGTTATCTTGGAATTGAAGTTACTAGCCGACGTAGGTTTGGTTGGTTTCCCAAATGCTGGAAAGTCTACCTTGCTTTCGACTGTATCAGCTGCACGTCCTAAAATAGCAAACTATCCTTTTACAACGCTTGAACCGAACTTAGGTATTGTCTCATGCCGTGATAACAAATCATTTGTTATGGCAGATATACCAGGTATTATTGAGGGGGCCAGTGAAGGTAGAGGATTGGGATTGCGCTTTTTGCGTCACATTGAGCGTAACTCATTATTACTCTTTATGGTGCCCGGTGATGCCGATGATATTCGTAAGGAGTATGATATCTTATTGAATGAATTGGCTACGTTTAATCCCGAGATGTTGGATAAACAACGTATCCTAGCCATTACTAAATGTGACATACTTGATGAAGAGTTGATTGAAATGTTAACTCCTTCGTTACCTGATAACTTGCCAACTATCTTTATCTCATCTATAACAGGAATGGGTATTCAGCAGTTGAAAGATATTCTTTGGACTGAATTGAGTAAAGAGAGTAACCGTATTGAGGTGAGTTCTGAAACGATTGTACACCGTGCTAAAGATGTACTTCGTCTGAAAGATGAATTGAAAGCAATGGGAGAAGATCAAGACTTTGAGTTTGAATACGAAGAGGATGTTGATGACCTTGAGTTTGAATATGAAGAAGAGTGGGATGATGAAGAGTCATGAGCCGACTAACAAATAATAAAGAGATGTTGGAGTATGATTTATTACAATCTTACTCCAACATCTTTTGCTTTACTACCACCCGTAATGGCGGGTATAGCCGTGGAAATTATGCAACTTTTAATTGTACAGATTACTGTGGTGATGAGGCTGAAGATGTGGCAAAAAATAGAGAATTGCTACTGAAAAGAGTTGACTCCCCCTCTGTAGAGTTGGTTATTCCTAGGCAAACTCATAGCGATGTGGTACGGGTTGTTGATGAGAATTATGCCACTCTTTCCGATGAACAAAAGAGGGAGTTGCTTTATGGAGTCGATGCGCTGGTGACTAATTTGCCGGGATATTGCCTCTCAGTCTCTACAGCAGACTGCGTACCTATTTTACTTTATGATGTAGTTCACAAGGCTATTGGAGTTGTTCATGCTGGTTGGAGAGGCACGGTTGCCCGTATTGTTGTAAAAACAGTCGAAACAATGCGTAAGAAATATGGTACAACTTCAGCTTCATTGAAAGCATGTATTGGCCCTAGTATCTCTTTAGAATCTTTTGAAGTAGGGGACGAAGTATATGATACTTTCCAAAAAGCGAGCTTTGATATGACTCATATTTCAAAGTGGAATGGTGAAAAAGGTAAGTGGCACATCGATTTATGGGAGGCTAATCGCATGCAGTTGGTAGAGTGGGGCGTAGATCCATCACATATAGAAGTAGCAGGAATCTGTACCCTACAGCAATCTTCTCTCTTCTTTTCAGCGCGTCGATTGGGAATCGCATCTGGACGTATACTATCGGGCATTGTGCTTCATAATATCTAATGTATTGAAAAAGATGATTCAAATTAAACTATCCGAAGAATTTAAAAAGGCCTGTCCCTCATTTGTGGGTGTTGCACTTCAGGCAAAGGTAAAAAATGGAGCTTACCATTCTGCTTTGTGGGAGCAGATAGACTCCTTTGTTCGTTGGTATCAAGAGAACTATACAGTTGATTCTATTAAAGAGATTGCTGCAATTCAAGCAACTCGAGCCGCTTATAAAGCGTGTGGAAAGGATCCTAGTCGCTATCGTCCATCGGGTGAAGCACTGTGTAGACGTATTTTACGAAATCTACCTTTGTACCAAGTGGATACATTAGTCGATCTAATTAACCTCGTATCCATTCGTTACGGCTACTCTATTGGAGGATTTGATGCTGATAAGATTGTGGGCGAGCAGCTTACTCTCGGTATAGGAAGAACGGATGAACCCTATGAAGGAATTGGTCGAGGGGTATTAAATATTGCAGGCATGCCTGTTTATCGAGATGATTTGGGAGGAGTTGGTACCCCTACTAGTGATAATGAGCGGACAAAGCTTAGCCTAGAAACCACTACGCTTTTGACCATAGTAAATGGTTACAACGGTAAAGAGGGTTTGGAGGAAGCTATTACTTTCTTGCAAGAGTTACTTGAAAACTTTGCAGAGGCTATCGATATAGAGGTGGTCTATTTTAATTAGAAAATGAGGGGTGGCATGTGTGCAATCACCATTTTCTAATAAAGGCTCTTTTATCGGGTTTTACTTTAGTGCAAAAGGAGATTAAGTAATTGGTTTGGTTGATAAAATCGAGCGTGCCGCAACTGATTCTCTTCACTTGGAATCTCAAATAGAGGATTGTTATCTAAACTCTGTTTGGATACTTAATATAAAGAAGGAATCACTGAGTAATAGTTGATTTGTACAAGAACAGCCCACGGGGTGATTATAAATAAAGAACGAATTAAATAAGAAGAAAAATGGATGTAAATAAAGTAATAACCGATGGGCTTGTTTTTAAAGGGGCTAAAGCTCCTGCGGCTAAGCAAGAGGAAAAGGTAAAAACCAAAGCCAAAAAGAAAAGTTACATAACAGGGCAACACGGTTCAGGCTCAGCTAAAATGAAAGCAGAGTATCGTCGTAAGCGAGCAACTCGCCACAAGGGGAAGTAGAAATTGTAAAAAAATACAAACCCGACTAAGTAGAAAGGCTCTTTAAGTTGTTTTATGCAAAGAAATGTCTAATTTTGGCAGATAAAGAATGTTTTTCTTAATTGTTGCTGTATGGAGAGGTGTACTTTTATATGTGATACGAGAGTCATCAAATAAATTCATACTCAAGAAGAGGTTTGTGAGTAGAACGCTATTGAGTGGGCTGATGTATTACATTTTGGTTCTGTTTAGCAATTCACATTGGAATTAGTATAGATTCGGAATGTGTGTTTTATGCTTAAGAGCTCTCTTTTTAATTTATCAATAAGGGATTCTTTTTTATTTTTGGAAAGTAATTAAAAAGTATGTTAGGTGTTAAACCATTGTTGCCGAATCTGATGTTTGTTCGATAATTTTTGGTTAGCATTTAGGATATTGATTTCAAATAATCATTTAAAAAATTAATAAGATGAAGAACTATTTTTCTTACACACTGTTTGTAACCTTTGCGTTACTATTAGGACTATGTAGCTGTTCTACAGCCCCTACACTTTCTGTGATGACATTTAATATTCGGTATGATAATCCTGAAGATGGTTCAAACGCATGGGCTAATCGAAAGGGTCATGTAGCTTCTTGCATAACAAATTATGGCCCCGATGTATTAGGTACTCAAGAAGTTTTGCATAATCAATTGGTGGATTTGCAAGCTGCATTACCTGCTTATGCTTCTGTAGGAGTAGGACGTATGGATGGAAAAGAAGCAGGCGAGTATTGTGCTTTATTCTACAAGAAAGAGCGCTTTGATTTGGTAAAAAGTGGTACACTTGGTTTGAGTGAAAATCCAGATAGCATTGGTTTAATAGGATGGGATGCCGCTTGTGAACGTATTGTGACTTGGGCTATATTAGAAGATAAAAAAAACAAGAGTGAAATTGCGGTATTTAATACTCACTTTGATCACGTAGGTAGCATAGCACGCAATGAAAGTGCTAAACTATTGCTTAAGCAGATTAAAGATATCGCTGCTGAATTACCTGTGGTAATAACTGGAGATTTTAATGTGACAGCTGATTCTGAAGCACTTCAATTACTTGAAGCTGGTGGCTTAAAGAATTCATGTAAAGTAGCGACTAAGGTAGAAGGACCTAAGTGGAGTTTTCATGATTTTGGCTCTCTCCCAATGGAAGATCGTAGCTTGATTGACTTCGTTTTTGTCAATAACTCTTTCCAAGTTGATGTTTGCCGTACAGTAGAGGACAAACCTGCAGATACTTATTTAACTGACCATTTGCCTGTTTGGGTAGAGCTTACTTATGCAAAATAAACTGCAAAAGTTATCATTGCTATGATTTGGCATCTGCTAAATCTCTCTGCCTCCATACTATTTAGGATTAAACTCTTCACTTGAAGTGAGTCTAAAAGTTGGACAGTTAATAATTAACTTATATGTGCATGAGCTCGGTATTCTACCGGGCTCATGTTGTTTAATATCAGTTTAACTCTTCATCGATTCCTGAAAAGCGATTGTGCCTTTCTCTAGATGAGCTCTTTTCTCTCCGCATAGGCACTCTGCTTTTTTATTAGAGAGGATTGTTTCAATATTATTTATTCCTTCCTTCTCTCTTTTTACCCATCTTAGTTCTAAAAAGAAGCGTATGTTTTGGGTAAAGTGTGCGTTTCTTTTTTTAAAATGTGCTGTCATTTTACTCAAAAGATAGGGTTGTTTTTGAAGTCTCCAACTCTGAGTAGAAGATTATTTGCTCTCTTATGGGTTCTATTATAAAAGAATCAAGCGATTTTCTAAAGGCATTTATTGCTGTCCGGTTAAAAAAGGTACGAGCTATTATATTGTCTGATAATCAATAAATTGCTTAAATTCCTTGAAAAGGGGCTTGTCTTTTCATTGGCTAATGATTTTGTAAGAAACTCAACAGAATAGGTCTAAATTGAAGCGTATTTACTCTCTAATAGATTCGATTATAGGAAAATCAAGTGATTTTCTAAAGGCATTAAGTTTTATCGAGCAGCAATAAAATTGATTATAAGAAAGGAGTGAAGGATCCTTCTTTTGTATTAAACCAAAAATAGTTTGCATTTAAATAGCTACTTTACGAATGAATGTAAAGTCGCTATTTAAATGCAAACTATTTTCTTTTAGGCTATAGAAGCAAACTCTACCTCTATTTCACAAATAGTGCGGTAGCCGGAATAGGCGTTAAGAGATTGCTAGAGGGTATTTGCCATGCCCAACTTAACGACTCACCTTCATAATCTTCGAAATAGTAGAGTGTGTAGGTGTGGAAGCCTTGTTTTAATGCGACAGTACCTGTTGAAGGTATAGCTGCGTGTGAACCATCATTATCAACCACTTTTTCATTGTTAATGAATAAGATGCTTCCATCGTCTGAACGAGTTTGGAAAGTATAAATACCATCTTCAGGAACTTTGATGAGTCCAGAGAAGATAAAACCAAAGTGATCTTCTTGTTTGGCACCTTTGATTGAAGGTTCAGTAAGGATGCCTTTCTCTACAAGGGGACTCTTTTCGATGTCTGCTACTCGTTGGTAGGTTCCTTCATAGTATTTGTATGAGGTTCCATTTTGGGTAGGTTTAACTTGTAGTGCTGTTTTAAATTCCGCTTTGGTTGCTTTGATTGTTAAGGTGCGACTCGGAGCAAAACCCTCTTTAAACCCTTTGGCTTTTATATCAGTTGTTTTAGTAAGTACAAATGGTTTAGTATAGCATAGAGAGGTTTCAGTTGGTTCGCTTCCATCAAGTGTATAGCGTATCTCTGCGCCAGCAGTTGTTGTAGCCAAAGGTACTTCTGTTTGGTCTATAAAGAGATTTAAGTCCTTACTAACATAGGGAATAGAGACGAGATTTGTCTTGTTGTATGAATAGGGAGCATCCGATAGCAGTGTTCCACGAGTTGTATTTGGAGTAGCACGCAGTGTATAACGTAACTCTCCACCTTCCATCAGCTGTTCATACGTAATGAAATTTCTTTCTATGCTTTGTCCATTTAACTCTACTTTCTCGATGTAGGTATTCTTTGCAGGGTTATTGGCAACGATGGTTAAGATCTTTCCATTGGTTAGTTTTAAAGTCGCTTTATCAAAGAGTGGAGTTGTTAGTGCAAACTCATTGCTACCTGGACAGACAGAATAGAAGCCTAAGCTAGATAGGATATACCAAGCTGACATCTGTCCACAATCTTCATTACCACTAATTCCTTCGGGAGTAGGTTGGTACATGTCGTCCAATAAGCGGCGAGTCATTTCTTGACTCTTCCAAGGTTGGCCTACATAGTTGTAGAGATAGGCCATGTGGTGACTTGGTTCATTACCGTGTGCATATTGTCCAATAAGTCCAGTGATGTCTGACATTGTCCCTTCTACTTTAGAGTCAGCAGTAAAGAGTGAATCAAGAGAGGCTGTAAACAACTCCTTGCCACCAAAAAGTTGTACCATACCCTCTACATCATGAGGTACAAAGAATCGATACTGCCATGCAGTAGCTTCCGTATAGGCACGTCCCACTTCGAAAGGGTTAAATGGAGTTTCCCAATTTCCATCCATTCGTTTGCCACGGAAGAAGCCGGTAGAACCATCGAAGACATTTACATAGTTTTGTGAACGCTCAATATATCTTTGGTAAACATCCTCTTTGCCCATTGCTTTTGCCATTTGGGCAATACACCAATCGTCATAGGCAAATTCTAGTAAACAAGAGACAGACTCCTTTTTGATATTCGATGGAATAAATCCATATTTAATATAGTAGTCAGCTCCCTTTTTGTTCTTTTCTGAAGAGACTTCCAACGCCTTTAGAGCTTTTTCTGCATCGAAATTACGAATACCTTTTAGGTAGGCATCTGCAATTACAGATGCAGAGTGATATCCAATCATGGTTCCTGTCTCTCCTGAGGCTAGAGGCCACAGAGGAAGTTCGCCCGATGATTCGTAGGCGTGAAGTAGTGAATTGACCATCTCATTGACGAAGTTAGTATCAATAAGGGTCATTAAGGGGTGCCATGCACGGAATGTATCCCACAATGAGAAGGTGGAGTACTCTTTTTCACCTTCAGATAACTGGCCAATAGAGAGGTCGTGGCGTCTATATTCACCATTTACATCGCTCACGATATTGGGTACAAGGAGGGAATGGTACATGGCTGTATAGAAATTAATTCTTTCAGCTTCGCTTCCTCCCTCTACCGTAATGGTTGAGAGTGCTTTTTCCCAAGTACTGTGTGCTTGCTCTTTGACTGCATCGAAATCAAATCCTTTTACATCATTTTCTAGATTTTCACGTGCATTCTCTGTACTCACCAAAGATACTCCTACTTTGCTTACGATGGGTGCGCCTTCTGCTGTATTGAAGTGAAGTACTGCTTGCAGCTCTTTCCCCGTTAATTTACCTTGAGCAGCTAGCTGTTTCTTGGCACTGATAAAGTCAATTGATTCAATTGGTTGTGAGAATTGTGCAACGAAGTAGATGTATTGATTGTCTACCCATCCACGGGTGCGGCGCATCCCTGCTAGTTCGTTGGGAGCCGTTTGTTCCAATTCTGCTTCATAAATAAAGTCATTATCTAATGAGTGTACTAGATCTACAATGATTGCAGCAGGTGATCCTTTGGGATAGGTATAGCGATGCACCCCCGCATAGGTTGTTGCAGTTAGTTCAGCTTTTATATTCTCCTCTTTTAACAGGACGGAATAATATCCTGCTACAGCTTTCTCCTCCTTGTGCGAGAATGCAGCAGGTTTATAGATGTCACCCTCCGAAGTTAAATCTACAGGTTGTGTAGTGGGACGAAATAGGATGTCGCCTAAATCAATACAACCTGTTCCGCTTAAATGGGTGTGTGAGAATCCCAAAAGGGTAGAGTCATCATAATGGTATCCTGAACAGGCATCCCAATTGCCTCGACGAGTATCGGGGCTGAGTTGTACGGCGCCAAAAGGAACGGTGGCTCCTGGGTAAGTATGACCGTGAAAGCCTGTGCCAACGAGTGGGGATGCATACTCAATGGGTGATTTTGTATAGGAAGTGCAAGCACTAACTATTCCCATGAGCATCAAGAGGGGGAGTAATTTTGTCTTTTTCATGAATTAATATTTTTGTTTTAGTAAAGTTAAAGAAAAAAAAGGAATAGAGAGGTTTGTTTTTAGTTTTTTGCTTTGTTTCCTCTCTTTTATAATTAAGGATTTGATTAAGTAGAGATGAAATGGATTTGTGGTATTTGAGTCGTAGGTAGCAACTAGATAGGTTAAAGTGAAAAAGAGTCCTGTCAAATTCTATATTAAGTTTTGAAAGGACTCTTTTCTTGTTAGTAAAGGGCAGATTAATGCCCATTTAGCCACATGGATTATTTGGATTACATTTGAATAGATCCTTGGCAATGGGTGAGAGAAGATGGGCTTCTCTATCTATTTTTCCACGTAGTCGCCATGTGTTTTAATCAAGGTGATTAATTTTTCAACAGCCTCTTCTTCAGGTATATTCTTTTCAATACACTCTTTTTGTTTATAGAGACTAATTTTTCCACGTCCTGCTCCTACATATCCATAATCTGCATCAGCCATCTCTCCCGGACCATTTACAATGCATCCCATAATACCTATCTTCAATCCTTTGAGGTGTGAAGTGGCTGCTTTTACTCGGGTAATAGTACTTTCAAGGTCAAAAAGTGTACGGCCACATCCAGGACATGATATATATTCTGTTTTGCTAGTTCGTACACGTCCTGCTTGTAAAACACCAAAAGCGGTAGCATCACTCTGATTGTGTGAGATAGCTCCTTGGTTAAAGAGGAAGATGCCGTCACAGAAACCATCTATAATAAGTGGTCCCATATCAGCTGCCGCTTTGATTTGTAACGCTTCTGTTTCGTTCTCTTGGTACATTTGGAAGAAGACAACGGGATTGGTAATTCCCTCTGTAATTAAGCGGTGTGCAAAGGCACGGTATTCGCCCACGCGATTGGCATGGTTGCTTTGTGCTATGATGACAACCTCGGGGTGTTTACGTAGTGCCAACAGTACCTGCTCATTCAATAAGCTACAGGGTAAGAATAAAAACTTGAGGGGAGCAGGTGTGTGGTGCAGTTCTACTATTTGTTGGTAGTTGAAGGCGGGGAATGTTTGTGCCTTTTCAGGATCCCACGAGTAGGCATCAACTAAATATCCCACACCCTCTGCCAATGTTTCGGGTAGGTTTTGGCCGCAGTAGATGTAATCGGGTTTAAAGTTTACATCCATCTCGTTCCCTCCTTCTAGTCGTTCACTGAGCACAATGGGTAGATTGTTTCCACCAATATTCCCCACTGCTTGCGTTTTTCGCTTCTCAGGCGTAAAGTAGTTGAACCCTTGGGCTATCTTTCCTTCGATGAGTTCGTGGTCTTCGCGCTCTAGGATATAATCTACCAACCGCTTTGCAACTGGGATTTCACGTTCCGGTGCTTCGCTCAAGGATACACGAATGGTGTCGCCAAAGCCATCGGCTAAAAGAGTACCGATGCCTAAAGCCGATTTAATGCGACCATCTTCGCCATCGCCTGCTTCGGTAACTCCTAGGTGCAGTGGGAATGCCATACCTTCACGTTCCATTTGAAATACGAGGCGACGTACTGTTTGTACCATAATAACCGTGTTCGAGGCTTTGATGGAGATGACTACCTCTTTGAAGTTTTGCTCGACACAGATGCGAAGAAATTCCATACATGATTCCACCATACCTTGTGGAGTGTCTCCGTAGCGTGAAAGAATGCGGTCAGAAAGTGAACCGTGGTTAACTCCAATACGAATAGCTGTGTGGTTCTCTTTACAGATGGTTAGAAAAGGAAGAAAGCGTTCGCGAATCTTCTCAATTTCGGCAGCATACTCCTCATCTGTATAGCTTTGTTCTTTAAATGTGCGAGGTGCATCCACATAGTTACCTGGGTTGATGCGCACCTTTTCTGCATATTTAGCAGCTACATCAGCTACGTTGGGGTTGAAATGGACATCAGCTACTAGGGGTGTATTAATTCCCTCTTTTCGTAGTGCACCATTTATGTAGATTAAGTTCTCTGCTTCGCGTACTCCTTGAGTCGTCAGTCGCACGTACTCTCCACCTGCTTCAATGATTCGTTTGGCTTGTTCTACACAAGCCTCTGTATCAGTTGTTGCGGTATTGGTCATGCTCTGTATACGTATTGGAGAAGCGCCACCCATAGGGGTAGCGCCAATTTGTACTTCTGTAGCCTTTCGGCGAGCGTAATTAAATAGATTCATTAGTTGGTTTTATAAGTGAATTTCACCTCTTTCAACTCTTCGTTAGCTTGTACTATTTTGCTTTTTAGTCCCTCTTTGTAGGCTACCATTTTTGCTGCAAGCTCTGCATTGCCTAGTGCCATCATTTGAATAGCAAGAATGGCTGCATTCATAGCTCCGTTAATCGCTACTGTAGCTACAGGTATTCCAGGAGGCATTTGTACGATAGAGTAAAGTGCATCTACTCCGTCAAGTACGCTGCTCTTGATGGGAACTCCAATAACGGGCAATGTTGTGTTGGCTGCAATTACACCTGGGAGGGCTGCTGCCATACCTGCTGCTGCAATAATAACTTGGATGCCACGTGCAGAGGCTCCTTTGGCAAATTCCTCTACCTCGGCAGGTGTACGGTGTGCTGAAAGGGCATTTATTTCAAAAGGGATTTGCATTTCATCCAATAATTTCGCCGCCTTTTCCATTACTGGAAGGTCAGACGTGCTACCCATAATAATACTTACAATCGGTTTCATTCTTTCTTTTTTCTGTTATTGTTTAAAACTAATGTGCCCACCTCTTCGGTGACAAGCATCGGAGCATGGGCATACCTTTATATCATTGTTGGCTGGTTACAACCTTACTGGTTTGTAGACCTCAACATTAAGTAATTCTTCTATATCACTCAAATGAGTTGGCTTTATCTTCATAATCTACCCTTTATCATAGGGAGTTGATTCTATTTCTGCCTATTTAGGTGGTTCAAATAAACAAAATTCCTAGGATTCCACAAAGTAAACCGACCACAAATCCTACAAAAATCTCGAGTAAGGATTGCTCTTTTAAGATGATACGTGCAGAGCCCAAGCACCCTGACAGGAGAATAAAAGCAGAGAGCCATCCTATGGGGTTGAATTGAAAAATAAAACTATAGGAGAGTAACCATCCTACCATTAACCCTCCACTGGTGACACGAGTGCTGATTTTCCACCGAAAGTTGATGATGAGGCAGCAAACAATGCAGATGAGTGAAGCCATGACAATACCTGTAATGTAACGGGGAAATTGAAGGTGGTTCATCAGGATGAGGCAGGTAGTGTAGTTGCTGATAGTAAATAGATAGGGCATAATTCGATTCTTTCGATTACCTAGAATCTTAAGACTCCACCCATGTGTATAATAAATGCCTATCATAGGTATAAGAATGGTAAAGCTGTAGACCAAGGCAAGTACCGTAAGTTTGTAGCTAAGGGGGAGTATGCGCAGGTAGGTAAAGAAAAAGAGTGAGAAAAATGCAATTAATGGAATCATAAAAGGGGAGAAACACTGAGATAGGATCTGTGCGCCTCGTAGTATAAATCGCTCGTATCGACTGTTGTGTGGATTCTGTTCTTTGGTTTGCATAGTTGTTCTTTTTATCTTCTAAGTCGGGCAACGGGTATGTGTAGTTGCTGGCGGTATTTAGCAACGGTGCGTCTAGCTATGGGATATCCCTTCTCTTTCAAAAGCTCTGCTAGGTCATCATCTGTATAGGGTTTCTCTCTATCTTCCTCTTCTACACACTCCTTGAGGATGCGTCTGATTTCGCGTACAGAAAGCTCCTCTCCATTTTCAGTGGTATACCCATCGCTAAAGAAATACTTTAACGCATAGATGCCATAGTTCGTTTGTGCGTATTTGCTATTACTTACACGAGATATGGTTGAAATATCCAATGCTGTCCGTTCTGCTACATCTTTTAAAATCATGGGCTTGAGTAGCGATTCGTCTCCTTCTTCGAAAAAAGGGCGCTGAATATCTACAATGGCTTGCATAGTAGTTAGTAGGGTTTGTTGGCGTTGTTTGACGGCATTGATAAATCCTTGTGCGGCATCTACCTTTTGTTTTAAGAAGAGCAGTGCCTCTTTAGACTCCTTGCTTTGATTCTTTTTATTATAGGTGTGCTCTTCCAATAGTTGGGTAAACTCACGACTGAGGCGTAACTCAGGTACATTCCTGTTGTTGAGTTGAATGGAAATCTCCCCGTTTTCAAAACTTTCGATAATGAAGTCGGGTGTAATTTGTTGGGCACCTCTGCCGAGTGTTTCACCTAGTGAACTGCCTGGACGTGGATTGAGCTTGGTTAATTCACCTATTGCCTCTTGATATTGCTCTTCGCTGATATCCAACTTTTGCTTGATGCGTTCTTTGTTCTTGCGGGTAAAGTCGTCACAGCACTTCTCAATAATGTTTTTCTGCAACTCTCTTAGGGGAGAATAGGGCTTGCGATTTATTTGAATCAACAAGCACTCTTGCAAGCTTCGTGCACCAATGCCTGCTGGGTCAAACTCTTGAATGACCTTCAAAATGTTGTTGAGCTTTTCGGCTGTTGTGTAGATGCCTTGATAGATTGCCAATTCATCCAATATAGGATCAAGCTCTTTACGGAGTAATCCATCGTCATCAAGTGAACCAATTAGGTATTCGGCTATCTCTTTCTCCTCCTCCTCCTCTAACTCTTGCATAGCAAGCTGTTCGCGTAATAGTTCGTAAAAGGAGATGTTGTCCGAAAAAGGAATCTCCTCCATTGTTCCCTCTCGGCTACGGTTGTTCTCTTGCAACTTATAGTCGGGTATGTCATCTGCTGTACGGTAGTCTCCCAATGAAAAATCTACGTCACCATATTCGGTTACAGTATCGTTTTTGTCTTCTCTCTCTTCTTCGATATTCTCTTCTTCGGATGAGTCTATATCCTCCTTTCCCTCTTCTAGGGCAGGATTATCCAAGAGTTCGGCACTAACCCGTTCTTCTAGCTCTAAGGTAGGTAGCTCTAATAGCTTTACTACCAGTATTTGTTGGGGAGAAAGAGTTTGCACTTGTTGCTGTGCCTGGCTCTGTATTTGGCGTGAACCTTGTACCATATTGCGCTATCTATAATTAAAACGAGCTACAAAAATAACGATTTTGTTAGCAAAATGTTTATGTAAGGGGGGCTTTTCTGCTTTATTAAGCTCTTCGTAGAGCCCCCTCCTTTATACAGCTTTTAATGTTGTTTTATTGCTGTCCGATAGAACTTAATACCTTAAGAAAGTCACTTTTTCCCTATAATCGAATCTAATAAGAGAGCAAGTAAACTTCAGTTTAGGTCTATTCTATTGAGTTTATCAAAAAAATATTAGCTAGCGAAAAGAGAAACCACTTTTTAAGAAATATCAGCAAGATGTTGATTGTCAGCAAATATAATGGTTTGTTCTCTTTTTTACCGGATAGCAATGATTTTATTTAATAGCTTGCTCCTCATCTTTGAACCAAGAGGCATACATTAAATATCCATTGGCAATTTTTTGATTCAATCCATTACTCTGCTCTTTGGAGACCTCCTTGATAAATTTGGCGGGCACTCCAGCCCACAAGCTGTTGGGCTCAATGATGGTGTGGCTAAGTACCAAGGCACCTGCTGCAACAATTGCGCCTTCACCAATGACGGAATGGTCCAGTAGGGTGGCTCCCATACCTATTAATGCATTGTTGTGAATTGTTGCACCGTGTACCGTTACATTGTGCCCGATGGTTACATCATCTCCAATCTCGACCACAGACTTTTCGTAAAGTGTGTGGAGTACGGAGCCATCTTGTACGTTGACTCGATTTCCCATACGGATGGTGTTTACATCTCCTCGCAGCACGGCATTGAACCAAATGCTGCAATCATCTCCCATTGTAACGTCTCCTACAATGGTTGCATTCTCTGCTAAATAGCAGTTCTTCCCAAAAGTTGGGGTGAATCCTCTGACTGATTTAATAAGTGCCATATCTTTATTTATTAATAAGGAGTGGGGTAGTCTCTTAAAATCACACTTGCTTTTCCCTTGCTTGGGTGAAGTGCGAGTTGCTTCACGAGTTGGCATCTCTTCGCGTAATTAAGAGTTCTACCTGCTGATTCTGTGAATCCGTTCATCCATTTGCAACTTTTCCAACGGGCAAGAATATGCTCTTTAGCCTGGCAGATAGTACAAGAAGTGATGAGAGTAGCGACCTCCTTTTCTTTCAAGGAATGGTGTAGTTCGCTGATTTGACTCACAATATCCGGTTTCATACTCATTTGTTTAATCGTTTCGCAAAGGTAGGTGTTATATGTTATTTTAAATAAATAATGGTGGAAAGTTTTGTGAATAAAGAAAGTATGTGTAATTTTGCGCCACAATTAGACTATTGTAAATTTTAATAACAACATAAATAATTACAGAAAATGATCGTAGTTCCAGTAAAAGAAGGCGAAAACATTGAGAAAGCGTTGAAGAAATTCAAGAGAAAGTTTGAGAAAACAGGTGTGGTAAAAGAGTTGAGAGCAAGACAACAATTCGATAAGCCTTCTGTGAAAAACAGACTTAAGAAAGAACACGCTGTTTATGTGCAAAAACTTCAGCAAATAGAAGAGTAAAATACTCTTCTGTTTATTTGAATAATAGAATTCTTTTTCGTATGTTCGCTGCTTAACTGATAAGTAGTGTTTGCATAATGATAGATTCTTTTTTAAGTTATCTTCGTTTCGAGAAAAACTATTCAGAGCGAACAATTGTTAGCTATGGGATAGATCTTGAAAAGTTTGAAACCTATTTTAAGGAGGTGGATGAGGCGATTGATTTCGGTAGTGTAGATGCCTCAATAATCCGTTCTTGGATAGTATCCTTGATGGATTTGGGCTATACCGCTACTTCGGTTAATCGCAAGTTAAGTGCTTTGCGTTCTTTTTATCGTTACCTTTTAAGAGAAAAACATGTATTGGTAAATCCCGTAGTGAAAGTTGTGGGTCCCAAAAAGAAAAAACCTTTGCCTGTTTTTTTGAAAGAAGAGGAGATGAATCGATTACTCGATGAAGTTGAGTATGTTGACGGATTTGTGGGTTCTCGAGATCGATTAATTATAGAGTTGTTTTATGCCACGGGTGTGAGGCTCTCGGAATTAATAGGTTTAAAAGATGTAGATATTGATTTTTCTAGCTCTTTGATAAAGGTGACAGGAAAGAGGAATAAACAGCGATTAATTCCTTTTGGAGATGAGCTAAGGCAGTCTATGAAGGACTACTTGGTGAAGCGAGAGGAGGCAGGTTATTCGGGTGCAGATTCTTTCTTTGTCTTGGATAATGGGAAAAAGATTTATGCGGGAAAGGTTTATCAATTGGTAAAACGAAGTTTGTCGAAAGTTGTTCTTTTGAAAAAACGAAGCCCTCACGTGTTGAGGCATACGTTTGCAACCTCGATGTTGAATAATAAGGCTACACTGAGCGCTGTAAAAGAGCTTTTAGGGCATCAGAGTTTGTCGGCAACAGAGGTTTATACGCATACAACTTTTGAAGAACTTAAAAAGGTATATGAACAAGCTCATCCAAGAGCGTAAATAAAAGAACGAATTATGGAAGTAAGAATTCAAGCGATACATTTCGATGCGTCAGAGACCCTTCAGGATTTTATTCAAAAGAAGGTGGCAAAGTTGGAGAAAATGTGCGACGATGTGGCAAAAGTAGAGATTTCTTTGAAAGTAGTGAAGCCGGAATCTGCTCAAAACAAGGAGGTTGGTATTCGTGTTTCGGCTCTTCATAGTGAATTTTTTGCAGAAAAAACGACAGATACTTTTGAGGAATCTGTGGATGCTTGTATTGATGCGCTCTCTAAACAATTGGTAAAACAAAAGGAAAAACAAAGCGGAAAGTAAAAAACTCTTTGAAAGTTTTTGCCAATTAAAATATTTGTCTAACTTTGCAGCCGCTTAACCCGTTTCTGGGTGTGGCTGTAAATTAAGATAAGCCTCTTTAGCTCAGTTGGCCAGAGCACGTGATTTGTAATCTCGGGGTCGTTGGTTCGAATCCGACAAGAGGCTCAATAAGGAAAAGAAAAGAGCAGAAATGCTAATCGATCATTGATAAAAAATAGGGACGGGCGAATTCCAGAGCGGCCAAATGGGACTGACTGTAACTCAGTTGTCTTTCGACTTCGGAGGTTCGAATCCTTCTTCGCCCACTCTTCTTTTTATTGTATAATGATTTTTAGTTGCGGAAGTAGCTCAGTTGATAGAGCATTAGCCTTCCAAGCTGAGGGTCGCGGGTTTGAGCCCCGTCTTCCGCTCTTTTTGCTGTTATAGCTCAGTGGTAGAGCACTTCCTTGGTAAGGAAGAGGTCACGAGTTCAACTCTCGTTAACAGCTCTTAGTAACGTAATTGCTGATTATTAATTAAATAAATAACAAGTAAAGCTATGGCTAAAGAGAAATTTGAACGTTTAAAACCACACGTTAACATTGGTACTATTGGTCACGTAGACCACGGTAAAACCACATTGACAGCTGCTATCACAACTGTATTGGCAGCAAGAGGTCTTTCAGAATTGCGTTCTTTCGATTCTATCGATAACGCTCCTGAAGAAAAAGAAAGAGGTATTACAATCAATACTTCACACGTAGAATATCAAACTGCTAACCGTCACTATGCTCACGTAGACTGTCCAGGTCACGCTGACTACGTTAAGAACATGGTTACTGGTGCTGCTCAAATGGACGGTGCTATCATCGTAGTTGCTGCAACAGACGGTCCTATGCCTCAAACTCGTGAGCACATCCTATTGGCTCGTCAAGTAAACGTACCTCGTTTGGTTGTTTTCTTGAACAAATGCGATATGGTTGATGACGAAGAGATGTTGGAATTGGTAGAAATGGAAATGCGTGATTTGCTTTCATTCTACAACTTTGATGGTGACGAAACTCCTATCATCCGTGGTTCTGCTTTGGGTGGTTTGAATGGAGCTCCTGAATGGGAAGATAAAATCATGGAATTGATGGATGCTGTTGATACTTGGATTCCATTGCCTCCACGTGATGTTGACAAACCATTCTTGATGCCTGTTGAAGACGTATTCTCTATTACTGGTCGTGGTACTGTAGCTACAGGTCGTATCGAAACTGGTGTCATCAAAGTAGGTGAAGAAGTTGAGGTTCTTGGTCTTGGTACAGATCGTAAAACAGTAGTAACTGGTGTTGAAATGTTCCGCAAATTGTTGGATGAAGGTCAAGCTGGTGAAAACGTAGGTTTGTTGCTTCGTGGTGTAAGCAAAGACGAAATCAAACGTGGTATGATTCTTTGTCACCCAGGAAAAGTAAAAGCTCACTCTCTTTTCAAAGCTGAGGTTTATATCTTGAAGAAAGAAGAAGGTGGACGTCACACTCCATTCCATAACAAATACCGTCCTCAATTCTACTTGCGTACAATGGACTGTACTGGTGAGATTTCTTTGCAAGAAGGAACTGAAATGGTAATGCCTGGTGATAACGTAACTATCACTGTAGAGCTTATCTACCCAGTTGCTATCAACGTAGGTCTTCGTTTCGCTATCCGTGAAGGTGGACGTACAGTAGGTGCAGGTCAAATCACAGAAATTATCGAGTAATTATTACGAGAGAATAAATAAATTATCTGTTCTCGGCAGAATATGCCGGGAGCAGATTTTTACGGGAGTAGCTCAGTCGGTAGAGCACCGGTCTCCAAAACCGGGTGTCGGGAGTTCGAGCCTCTCCTCCCGTGCTAAACTTGAAAGAATATGTTTCAGAAAGTAGTAAATTATTGTAAGGAGTCTTATGACGAATTAGTCCATAAAGTATCATGGCCAACTCGTTCGGAACTTTCAAATAGCGCAGTGGTTGTTTTATATGCTTCCCTATTCATTGCGCTTGCAGTTTTTCTTATGGATTCTCTCTTCCAGTTTGTAATGGAAGGTATTATCTATCCTCATTAATCAAATTAGGAATGGCTGGGATCGAAAAAAAATGGTACGTACTACGTGCCGTAAGTGGAAAAGAAAGTAAGGTGAAAGAATATCTTGATATTGATATCAAGAATAGTAACCTTAGTGAGTATGTGTCTCAGGTATTAATTCCTACCGAGAAGGTTTCTCAGAATAGAAGTGATGGCAAAAAAATGGTCAAGGAAAGATGTTGCTTTCCAGGCTATATATTTGTCGAAGCGGCTTTGGTTGGTGAGGTAGCTCACCACTTAAGAAATACGCCGAACGTCATTGGCTTTTTAGGCGGTTCTGAAAATCCTGTACCTCTCAGAGCTTCTGAGGTAAATCGAATGCTAGGCGCAGTCGATGAGCAACAAGAGAACGGAGAGGCACTCAGCGTGGAGTATGCTGTAGGAGAAACAGTGAAGGTAAACGTGGGCCCATTTAGCGGATTTAGTGGTAGCATTGAAGATGTGAATATGGAGAAACGGAAACTGAAGGTTATGGTCTTAATTTTTGGTCGTAAAACACCATTGGAATTAGGCTTTATGGATGTCGAAAAAGAGTAATACATCTTGTTACGTGTGTTATTCTTTGAATATAATGTTTATATATAAAATTAAAAACAATGGCTAAAGAAGTTGCTGGACTAATCAAATTACAGATTAAAGGAGGCGCTGCAAATCCATCACCTCCCGTTGGACCTGCTTTGGGTTCTAAAGGGATTAACATCATGGAATTTTGTAAGCAATTCAACGCCAGAACCCAAGACAAAGCTGGTAAAATTTTGCCAGTTGTCATTACCTACTACACAGATAAGTCTTTTGATTTTGTAATCAAAACTCCTCCTGTAGCGATTCAATTGCTTGAAGTTACGAAGTTGAAGAGTGGTTCTGCTGAGCCTAATCGTAAGAAAGTTGCCGAGATTACTTGGGAACAAGTAAAAACGATTGCTGAAGACAAAATGGTTGACTTAAACTGTTTCACGCTTGACTCTGCTATGACAATGGTAGCGGGTACAGCAAGAAGTATGGGTATCTCTGTAAAAGGAGAATTCCCAGGTAATAATTAATAATCTTCAATTATAATGGGTAAACTGACAAAAAATCAAAAGTTGGCTGCAGAAAAAATTGAAGCAGGGAAAGCATACTCACTGAAGGAAGCGGCACAATTGGTAAAAGAACTTACTTTTACTAAGTTTGATGCTTCACTAGATATTGATGTACGTTTAGGGGTAGATCCTCGTAAAGCTAACCAAATGGTTCGTGGTGTGGTATCACTACCTCATGGAACAGGTAAGGAAGTACGAGTATTGGTTCTTTGTACACCAGATGCTGAAGCTGCTGCAAAAGAAGCGGGTGCTGACTATGTTGGTCTTGATGAATATATCGACAAGATCAAAGGTGGATGGACTGATATTGATGTAATCATCACTATGCCGTCTATCATGGGTAAGATTGGTGCTTTGGGTCGTGTATTAGGTCCTCGTGGCTTAATGCCAAATCCAAAAAGTGGTACCGTAACTATGGATGTTGCTAAAGCAGTAAAAGAGGTTAAACAAGGTAAGATTGACTTCAAGGTTGATAAAACAGGTATTGTTCATACATCAATCGGTAAAGTATCTTTCACAGTTGACCAAATTCGCGACAATGCGAAAGAGTTTATGGCAACAATTCAAAAGTTGAAACCAACCGCAGCTAAGGGAGCATATATCAAGAGTATTTATCTTTCAAGTACAATGAGTTTGGGTGTGAAAATCGATCCAAAATCAATTGAAGAAGCTTAATAAATAGGAGGAATCATGAGAAAGGAAGATAAAAGTACTATTATAGCTCAGCTGGCTGAGACGGTAAAAGAATACGCGCATTTCTACTTGGTAGATACAACTGCGATGAACGCAACAGCTACAAGTGAATTGAGAAGAAAATGTTTTAAGTCTGAAGTGAAACTTGTTGTGGTAAAGAACTCTTTACTAAACAAAGCATTGTCAAGCTTAGATGTAGATTTCTCTCCCTTGTTTTGCTCTTTGAAAGGTACAACTGCTGTAATGTTTACAAACGTTGCTAACCTTCCAGCGAAGCTGTTGAAAGAGTACAAAGATGGATCACCTTCATTGAAGGCTGCATACGCAGAAGAAGGTTTCTATGTAGGTGCTGATCAATTAGATGCTCTTGCAAACATTAAGAGTAAAAATGAAGTTATTGCAGACGTTATTGCATTGTTGCAATCTCCTGCGAAAAACATCGTTTCAGCTCTACAAACTGGTGGTAACACCATTCATGGAGTTCTTAAGACTCTGGGCGAACGTCCCGAATAAATTTTTATATCATTATTATTAAGTAACAAACAATTAAAATTATACGAAAATGGCAGATTTGAAAGCTTTTGCAGAACAATTAGTTAACTTGACAGTAAAAGAAGTTAATGAACTTGCTACTATCCTTAAAGACGAATATGGTATTGAACCTGCTGCTGCAGCTGTTGCTGTTGCTGCTCCTGCTGCTGGTGCAGCTGCTGCTGAAGAAAAAACATCTTTTGATGTTGTTTTGAAAAGCGCAGGCGCTGCAAAATTGCAAGTAGTTAAAGCGGTGAAAGAAGTATGTGGTCTTGGTTTGAAAGAAGCAAAAGACCTAGTTGACGGTGCACCTAGCGTAGTTAAAGAAGGTTTAGCTAAAGACGAAGCAGAATCATTGAAGAAAACTTTGGAAGAAGCTGGAGCTGAAGTTGAGCTTAAGTAATATCGCCTGATTATCAGGTAATTCGGTTAAGAGTCCTCATAAAAGAGGATTCTTAACCTTTTTGCGTCTTATTAAAATAAGTTCTAAAAATACATTATCAGATGTCTTTACAAACTGAAAATCAAAGAATTAAATTTGCTTCTATTAAGAATCCGATGCTTTATCCGGACTTCTTGGAAGTGCAATTGAAGTCATTCCAAGACTTCTTACAATTGGATACTCCGCCAGAAAAACGAAAGAATGATGGGTTGTACAAAGTGTTTGCTGAGAATTTTCCCATAGCAGATACGCGTAACAACTTCGTACTTGAGTTTTTGGACTACTACATTGACCCTCCTCACTATACCATCGACGATTGTATAGAACGTGGGCTCACTTACAGTGTACCGTTGAAAGCTAAATTGAAGCTTTACTGTACAGATCCAGATCACGAAGATTTCGATACAGTTATCCAAGATGTATATTTGGGACCCATTCCTTACATGACTCCCAAAGGTACTTTTGTGATTAACGGTGCGGAACGTGTCGTTGTATCGCAATTACACCGCTCTCCAGGGGTATTCTTTGGTCAAAGCGTTCATGCAAATGGAACCAAACTTTACTCAGCTCGTATCATCCCTTTCAAAGGTTCTTGGATTGAGTTTGCTACAGACATCAACAATGTAATGTATGCCTACATTGACCGTAAGAAGAAATTACCGGTTACAACGCTTCTTAGAGCGGTAGGTTTTGAAAACGATAAAGATATTCTTGAAATCTTTAATCTAGCTGAAGACACTAAGGTGAACAAAACCAACTTGAGAAAAGTAGTTGGTAGAAAGTTAGCTGCACGTGTCTTGAAGGCGTGGACTGAAGATTTCGTTGACGAGGATACAGGCGAGGTGGTTTCTATTGAAAGAAATGAGGTTATCATTGATCGTGAAACGATTATTGAAGCTGAACATGTAGAAGAAATCATTGAGTCAGGTGTTCAAAGTATTCTAGTACACAAAGAGGATGCTAATTTCTCTGACTACTCGATTATATTCAATACACTTCAAAAAGACCCTAGTAACTCTGAAAAAGAGGCGGTGTTGTATATCTATCGTCAGTTGCGTAATGCTGATCCTGCCGATGATTCAAGTGCACGCGAGGTTATTAATAACCTTTTCTTCTCTGAAAAGAGATATGACTTGGGTGAGGTAGGTCGTTACCGTATCAACCGTAAGTTGAACCTAACGACTGATGCTGATGTGAAGGTGTTGACAAAACAAGATATTATTGAAATCATCAAGTATTTGATTGAACTAATCAATTCAAAAGCTGATGTAGATGATATTGACCACTTGAGCAACCGTCGTGTACGTACGGTAGGCGAACAGTTGTCTAACCAATTTGCTGTTGGTTTGGCTCGTATGTCTCGTACTATTCGTGAACGTATGAACGTACGCGATAATGAGGTATTTACACCTATTGATTTGATCAATGCGAAGACTATCTCTTCGGTTATCAACTCATTCTTTGGTACCAATGCCTTGTCACAATTTATGGACCAAACCAATCCTTTGGCTGAAATTACGCACAAGCGTCGTTTGTCTGCTCTTGGTCCTGGTGGTCTTTCACGTGAACGTGCCGGTTTTGAGGTGCGTGACGTACACTATACACACTATGGACGTTTGTGTCCGATTGAAACTCCTGAAGGTCCAAACATTGGTTTGATATCTTCTTTGTGTGTATATGCTAAGATTAATGACCTTGGATTTATCTCGACTCCTTATCGCAAAGTTTCTGAAGCTAAGGTGGATTTAAATCCTGAAAATATTACCTATCTTACTGCCGAAGAGGAAGAAGATAGAATCATTGCACAGGGTAATGCTCCTCTTAACGAAGAGGGTGGATTTATCCGCACAAAGGTAAAAGCACGTCGTGATGCTGATTATCCAGTAGTAGAGCCTGGTCAGGTAGAGCTAATGGATGTATCTCCACAACAAATTGCTTCGATAGCAGCTTCATTGATTCCTTTCTTGGAGCATGATGATGCGAACCGTGCATTGATGGGATCAAACATGATGCGCCAGGCTGTTCCATTGTTGCGTACAGAAGCACCAATTGTAGGTACTGGTATTGAAAAGCAGTTGGTTGAAGATTCACGTACACAGATTGCAGCAGAAGGTAGTGGTGTTATTGACTATGTTGATGCAAACACGATTCGTATTCTTTATGATAGAACTGCTGATGAAGAGTTTGTAAGCTTTGATCCTGCCATGAAGGAGTATGTCGTTCCTAAATTCCGCAAGACAAACCAAAGCATGACTATTGACCTTCGCCCAACTTGTGTGAAAGGTCAGCGTGTTGAGACTGGAGATATCTTGACAGAAGGTTACTCTACTGCAAATGGTGAATTGGCTCTAGGTAAGAACTTGTTAGTTGCTTACATGCCTTGGAAAGGATATAACTATGAGGATGCCATCGTATTGAACGAACGAGTAGTTCGTGAAGATATTTTGACCTCTATTCATGTGGATGAGTATATTTTGGAAGTACGCGAAACAAAACGCGGTATGGAAGAACTTACCGCTGATATTCCTAATGTAAGTGAAGAGGCTACAAAAGATTTGGACGAAAATGGTATCGTGCGTATTGGTGCACGTATTGAACCAGGAGATATCTTAATTGGTAAGATCACACCTAAGGGTGAGTCTGATCCTTCTCCTGAAGAGAAACTACTTCGTGCAATCTTTGGTGATAAAGCGGGAGATGTAAAAGATGCTTCGTTAAAAGCTTCTCCATCTTTGCGTGGCGTTGTAATTGGTACAAAATTATTCTCACGTGTGGTTAAATCACGTACGGAGAAGAATGCAGATAAAGCGTTGCTTCCTAAATTGAATGATGAATTCGATGATAAAGTTGCAGCATTGAAGGAACTTTTAATCGATAGACTACTTGCGCTAACGAATGATAAAGTTTCTCAAGGAGTAAAAGATTATTTGGGCACAGAGGTAATTCCAAAGGGTTCTAAATTCATGAAACGTGATTTGGAAACTCTTAACTTTACAGTTACTCAACTAAGCAAATGGACAAACGATGAGCGCACCAATGAGATGCTTCGCCGTTTGGTAATGAACTACTTGAAAAAGTACAAAGAGCTAGAAGCCGAATTGAAACGTAAGAAATTTGCCATTACCATTGGGGATGAACTTCCATCAGGAATTATCCAAATGGCTAAGGTATATATTGCAAAGAAACGTAGAATTGGTGTAGGTGATAAAATGGCGGGTCGCCACGGTAATAAAGGTATCGTTTCACGCGTTGTGCGTCAAGAGGATATGCCTTTCCTACCTGATGGAACACCTGTTGATATTGTACTTAATCCATTGGGTGTACCTTCGCGTATGAACATTGGTCAAATATTCGAGGCTGTATTAGGTCGTGCGGGTAGAGAACTTGGAATGAAGTTTGCTACGCCTATTTTCGACGGAGCTTCTTTGGATGATTTGAACGAATGGACAGACAAAGCAGGTTTACCACGTTACTGTAAAACCTATCTTACTGATGGTGGTACAGGTGATAAGTTTGACCAACCAGCTACGGTAGGTATTACCTACATGTTGAAATTGGGTCACATGGTTGAAGATAAGATGCATGCTCGTTCTATTGGACCATACTCACTTATTACGCAACAACCATTGGGTGGTAAAGCCCAATTCGGGGGTCAACGTTTTGGAGAGATGGAGGTTTGGGCACTTGAAGCATTCGGTGCAGCACACATCTTACAAGAGATCTTGACGTTGAAATCAGATGATGTAATAGGACGCTCAAAAGCTTATGAAGCAATTGTAAAAGGCGAACCTATGCCAACACCAGGCATCCCTGAATCGTTAAATGTATTACTACATGAATTAAGAGGTTTGGGACTAAGTATCCACCTAGAATAATAAACTGTAACTCTTTACAATATAATTAAGAAGTATGGCTTTTAGAAAAGAAACTAAGATAAAGAGTAATTTCTCGAAAATCTCCATCGGTTTAGCTTCTCCTGAAGAAATCCTTGAAGGTTCGAGTGGTGAGGTGTTGAAACCAGAAACCATCAACTATCGTACGTATAAACCCGAACGTGATGGATTGTTCTGTGAACGCATCTTTGGTCCAGTAAAAGATTATGAATGCCATTGCGGTAAGTACAAGCGTATTCGTTATAAAGGAATCGTTTGTGACCGTTGTGGAGTTGAAGTAACTGAAAAGAAAGTACGTCGTGAGCGTATGGGGCACATCCAATTGGTAGTGCCTGTAGCCCATATTTGGTATTTCCGTTCATTGCCTAATAAAATAGGTTATTTGCTTGGGTTACCTACTAAGAAATTAGATTCTATCATTTATTACGAGCGTTATGTCGTTATTCAACCAGGTATCTTGGAGGAAGAGGGTGTTAAAAAGTTCGATTTGTTGACCGAAGAAGAGTATCTAGACTTCCTAGATAAACTTCCTCGTGAAAATGAACATTTAGATGATACTGATCCTAATAAATTCATTGCGAAAATGGGTGCTGATGCTATGCATGATTTGCTTGCTCGCATCGACCTAGATACTTTGTCATATGACTTGCGTCACAAAGCTAGCAACGATACCTCTCAACAACGTAAAAACGAAGCGTTGAAACGCCTACAAGTAGTAGAGTCGTTCCGTGCTTCGCGTGGTCGCAACAAACCCGAATGGATGATTGTACGTATTGTACCTGTTATTCCACCCGAGTTGCGTCCGTTGGTTCCATTGGATGGGGGTCGTTTTGCTACATCCGATTTGAATGACTTGTATCGTCGCGTTATTATTCGTAACAACCGTTTGAAGCGTTTGATTGAAATCAAAGCTCCTGAGGTTATCTTGCGTAATGAGAAACGTATGTTGCAAGAGGCAGTTGACTCATTGTTTGACAACTCTCGTAAATCGAGTGCGGTTAAAACAGATGCTAACCGTCCATTGAAATCACTTTCTGATAGCTTGAAAGGTAAACAAGGTCGTTTCCGTCAAAACTTGTTGGGTAAGCGTGTTGACTACTCAGCTCGTTCGGTAATCGTCGTTGGTCCTGAATTGAAAATGGGAGAGTGTGGTATTCCTAAATTGATGGCTGCTGAGCTTTACAAACCATTTATCATCCGTAAGTTGATTGAGCGTGGTATTGTGAAAACAGTAAAATCAGCGAAGAAGATTGTAGACCGTAAGGAAGCAATTATTTGGGATATCCTTGAGCACGTAATGAAGGGTCACCCTGTACTATTAAACCGTGCCCCAACACTTCACCGTTTAGGTATTCAAGCATTCCAACCACACATGATTGAGGGTAAAGCAATTCAATTGCACCCACTTGCATGTACTGCATTTAATGCCGACTTTGACGGTGACCAGATGGCGGTTCACTTACCTTTAGGTAATGAAGCTATTTTGGAAGCACAAATGTTGATGTTGCAAGCACACAATATTTTGAATCCTGCTAATGGTGCACCTATTACGGTACCTGCACAGGATATGGTTCTTGGTTTGTACTACATTACTAAACTTAGAACAGGTGCTAAAGGAGAAGGTTTGACATTCTACGGACCTGAAGAGGCGTTGATCGCTTACAACGAAGGTAAAGTATCTATCCATGCTATCATTAATGTTCGAGTGAAAGACCTTGATAAAGATGGTAACATTGTAGAGGTAATGATGAAAGATACTTCGGTTGGTCGTGTTATTGTGAATGAAATTGTTCCTAAAGAAGTAGGTTACTTAAATACTATTATATCGAAGAAATCATTGCGCGACATTATCGGTGATGTTATTAAAGCTGTCGGTGTGGCTCGTGCTTGTGAATTCTTGGATGGTATTAAGAACTTGGGTTACCACATGGCCTTTAAGGGTGGTCTTTCGTTCAACTTAGGTGATATTATCATTCCTGAGGAGAAAGAAACTCTAGTAAAACGTGGTAATGAAGAGGTAGAGCAAATTATGACGAACTACAACATGGGTTTCATCACAGACAACGAACGTTACAACCAAGTTATTGATGCTTGGACACACGTAAATAGTGAATTGTCTGATATCCTCTACAAAACGATTAAGAATGACGACCAAGGGTTCAACTCAGTATTTATGATGCTTGACTCAGGTGCCCGTGGTTCGAAAGAGCAGATTCGTCAGCTCTCTGGTATGCGTGGTCTGATGGCAAAACCGCAAAAAGCGGGTGCTGAAGGTGCACAAATTATTGAAAACCCTATCCTTTCTAACTTTAAGGAAGGTCTTTCAGTACTTGAGTACTTTATCTCTACCCACGGTGCTCGTAAAGGTTTGGCGGATACTGCCTTGAAAACAGCCGATGCGGGATACTTGACTCGTCGTTTGGTAGACGTATCGCACGATGTAATCATTAATGAAGAGGACTGTGGTACATTACGTGGTTTGATTTGTTCAGATTTGAGAAGCAATGACGAAGTGATTGCAACGCTTTATGAACGTATCTTGGGACGTGTATCTGTTCATGATATTATTCATCCAACTACAGGCGAGTTGGTTGTAATGGGTGGTGAAGAGATTACTGAAGAGATAGCTCAAGTCATTGCAGATTCTCCTATTGAAAGCGTAGAAATTCGTTCTGTATTGACTTGCGAATCGAAGAAAGGTACTTGTGCTAAATGTTACGGACGTAACTTGGCTACTAGTCGCATGGCTCAAAAAGGTGAAGCTGTAGGTGTTATTGCTGCTCAATCGATTGGTGAACCTGGTACGCAGCTTACACTTCGTACGTTCCACGCCGGGGGTATCGCAAGTAACATGGCAGCTAATGCTACTATTGTTGCTAAGAACCCTTCTCGTTTGGAATTTGAAGAACTTCGTACAGTAGATACAGTAGATGAAACAGGTGAAGCTGTTAAAGTTGTAGTAGGTCGTTTGGCTGAGGTACGCTTTATCGATGTAAATACGGGTATCATTCTTTCTTCACAAAATGTTCCTTACGGTTCTAAACTTTATGTGAGCGATGGTGAGATTGTAGAAGCGGGTAAAACAATTGCTAAATGGGATCCATTTAACGCTGTTATTATCACGGAAGCAACTGGTAAGATCGAATTTGAGGCGATGATTGAGAATGTAACCTATCGTGTAGAGTCTGATGAAGCTACAGGTTTGCGTGAAATTGTAATCATTGAGTCTAAAGATAAAACGAAGATTCCTTCAGCGCACATTGTTTCTGAGGAAGGAAACTTGATTCGTACATATAACTTCCCTGTGGGAGGTCACGTCGTAATTGAGAATTCTCAATCAGTTAAAGCGGGTGATATCATTGTGAAGATTCCTCGTGCAGTTGGTAAAACGGGTGATATTACCGGTGGTTTGCCACGTGTAACCGAATTATTTGAAGCTCGTAATCCTTCTAATCCAGCTGTCGTTTCTGAAATTGATGGTGAGATTACAATGGGTAAAATCAAGCGTGGTAACCGTGAGATTATTGTAACATCGAAAACAGGGGAAGTGAAGAAGTACTTAGTTGGACTATCTAAACAAATCTTGGTGCAAGAGAATGACTACGTGCGTGCAGGTACTCCTCTTTCTGAGGGTGCAACGACACCAGCTGATATTCTTGCAATTAAAGGTCCTACTGCTGTTCAAGAGTACATTGTAAATGAGGTACAAGATGTATATCGTTTGCAAGGTGTGAAAATCAACGATAAGCACTTTGAAATTATTGTTCGTCAAATGATGCGTAAGGTAGAGATTGATGAGCCAGGAGATACTCGCTTCTTGGAGCAACAAGTTATCGACAAGCAAGACTTTATGGAGGAAAATGACCGTATTTGGGGCAAGAAAGTTGTTGTAGATGCTGGTGATTCTCAAAACCTTCAACCTGGTCAGATTGTTACTGCTCGTAAGCTTCGTGATGAAAATAGTATGTTGAAACGCCGTGACTTGAAACCAATCGAGGTACGTGATGCAATTCCTGCTACTTCTACTCAGAAGTTACAAGGTATCACGCGTGCAGCATTGGGTACTTCAAGCTTTATGTCGGCAGCATCGTTCCAGGAAACTACAAAAGTACTGAATGAGGCAGCTATCAATGGTAAAGTAGATAGACTAGAGGGTATGAAAGAGAACGTAATTTGCGGTCACTTGATTCCTGCTGGTACTGGCCAACGTGAATTTGACAAAATTATAGTAGGCTCTAGAGATGAGTACGATCGTGTTTTAGCAAATCGCAAAACGGTGGTTGATTATTCTGAATCAGAAACAAATTAATTCTGTTTTAATAATATTGAAAGAGGGTGTATCGATTGATACACCCTCTTTTTTGTGATTAATTAGGGTCTACAGAAAAAGGCATCACACCACTATTAAGTTATCAATAATGAAAAGGATTCTATACTATAGTTTGGTATATTCTCTCACAATAAGCTATTAGAAAGCATTTTAAGGCATATTATTTGCATTTACTAGAATAAACTATTCTTTCTAGGAAGTCTAAAATTCATCTATAGACAGCTGTGACTCTCTTCATATCTAGTCATGGTGCAAGGTTTTAATCAAGAACAGGCAAAAAGCCTTGCACTTATGCAATAAAATGAGCCCATATAGTATTATAAATCAACTTATTTCCACTTTTTCAGCAGACCCTATTATAGGAAAATCAAGTGCCTTTCTAAAAGCATTAAGCCTTATCGGGAAGCAATAATTCACCGTTGATTATTAAAGTAGTTTTTCTCTCTTTGCTTTTCGGATGGAAGAGTCAAGCTCGCTATACGATAGACTCTGTATCCCTTCTCATTATAGTTAAAGCATTAGTTATTGTTAATTTGATTTGTTAATTTTGCTATTATTATTTATCATTTATTTTGAATTATGCTATAAAGATAGAATGGTTTTCGATAGATATGCAAACAAGATCACTAGTCCCATTAAAATATTATTCATTCAAAAATGCCACTCCAATATGGGTTATGGGCTGTTCTGAAGTGGCTGCGATTTAAAAAAGAACTTGTAAAAGCTAGGTTGTCAAATCAATTCTATTTGCTTGCAAAGTTCTTGTAAATGATTGTTTTTGTGTAATTTGACTTTATTTGATGGAGTATTAATGGGATACTAATAAAAAAGATATTCAAATTTAGTTTAAAGCTACTGCACTGTATTTATTTGATGACCAACCAGTACTCAAATTGCTCAAATTGCTTGAATAGGGTATTTATAATGGGAAATCAATGTAGTGATACAATACAAAGAGAGAAATATGAAATTGAATATTAGTGATAACGATGAAATATTTTTTGTAATACAAATGAAAAACGATACAAAAAAATACATAAAAATAATATAAAAAACCAAAAAAACAACGTTAAAAGGGAAGCGCAAATTGTTTATACTTTAAACTAGAAATAGATTTGTACTTCTCTAATTATATAGGGAATCAAAGAGTGATTTTTCACACTAAAAAAAATAAACCCATGAAACGTTTTAATTCGATTTATTTATTTTTGACTATGTTATTTGCACTTAGCTTTGTAAGCTGTGTAAATGATAATGATGACACAGAAGCACCTTTTCTGAAGGTAACCCCTAGTGTACTCCTTTTTGGTAATAATGGAGAACCTCAACCTGGAAGTCAAAATCACTTTGAAGTAGCTACTAATCGCAGTTGGACAGCAACTGTAGTAGATAATAAAAGTTGGGTGACTCTCTCTAAAGCAGCAGGAGAGGGCGATTCGCAAGTTGAGGTGAATATTCCAGAAGGAATTACTGACGAAGCAACTGTTTTGATTCAAATTTCGAATAAGATAGGTGTACTTAAAACGGAAACGGTAACCATTAAGAGTGGTGAAGTGGTACCAAGTGAACTTCTTTATAATGAGACGATGGGTACAGCATCTATCTCTTCCCCATGGCCATTGGTTGCTGATTATACAGATTGGGCTAAAACAGGTAGTGCAGCGAGTGCAGTTACTTATAGTGGTACCAATACATCGTTACGTAGCTCGGGTATTTCAAACTCAGGAGCATATCCCGGAGCATCAGGCCCTAATGTGGTATTCTTTGGAGGAGTGCCTGCCACTTACACAGTAAGTAAGATCGCGCTAATAGCGAGCCAAACAAACTTAAAACTAAACTTCGGTGGAAGCCGCTCAAAACAAGATGGCGCTGTATATGATAATATATTTAAAACGGAAAACTTCGATGTGGAATTGAGTGCCAATGGAACAAGTTGGAAAAAGATTAGCTACACTAAAAATGATGGTGATGCAGAGCATCCTTTCTGGATTTATGCAACAGCTGACTTTACACTTAAAACTGCCGTAAGTGAATTATATATTAGATTTACAGCCAAAGAACCATCAGTATACAGATTGGATGATATTACGCTTGGTACAGGTAACGGTGGTCAAGTGGTAGATTTAGATGGTGAGGATCCAGACCCAACTGATGCAGTGGTAATTACTATTCCTGAACTACTTGGAATGATTGGTCCTTCGCCTGTAGTAGTAGATGAAAAAGATGACCGTTTCTTCGAAGCGATTGTGATGAGTGATGTTGCAGGTGGTAATACCACAAACAATAACTTGGTTGTAGCTACTGAGGGTGCAACGACTTCAAAAAATGGTATTACACTTTATGGTAGCCAAGTAAATCCTAGTACTTTGGGATTAAATAGAGGGGATAAAGTAAAAATAACTTTGACAAGAGGATTAGCCAAAGCACAATTACACAAAGGTTTGTACCAAGTGACAGGTTCTGCTGCTGATGCATGGGCCAAAGTTGAAAAGATTGGAACAGGTAATGTAAATCCAATTACGATTACCATGGATCAAATGGATGATTTTCAAGCAATGCCAGTCAATATTGAGAATGCAACTACAGCTACTGCAGGGGTATGGGCAAATAGCACAGGTATTTCTAGCCATGTGCTAACTGTAAATGGTAGTAATCTTACTGTGTTCTGCCAAAAGAATGCAGCCTCATTGCTAAATGTTTCCTTCAAGGCTACTACTGCTACGATTACAGGTTTGGTAAGTGCTTATAACGACAATCTACAATTGGTGCCAAGAGATGCTACAGATGTAGCTAACTTCAATGGTTCTAGTGATGTTCCTACAATTACTGTCAATCCAACTTCAGTGAGATTTGATGCAATAGGGGGTACTAAAACGGTGGAAGTTACAGTAACCAATCAAGGTGAAAACACACTTAGCATCAGCTCACTTTCGGATATTCTTTCAGCTTCTTTAAATGATAAAACCATAACAATAGTAGCGACAGAAAACAGTGAAACGACTGCAGTAAGCCAATCTTTAACTGTGTCTTTAAGCGACGGAACTAATGTAGTGCTTCCTATAACAGTGGCAGCAAATACAGGTGGAGATGTTACTAACGTTGCAATGACTTCTCAAGATATCGTTGAAGGAGCTAGTGGTGATATTCAATTAGCACTCAATGCTTATGGTTCACAATCTGTAAATGATCCTACCACATGGTATACTTGGGTGACAACGAATTTGTTGGAGTTTTCAGGAGTAAGAATGTGTGTCGCACCTGATAATAACGGCGGTGGTATTCAAATACAAGGTAATGCAACTGATCTATCTAAGCAAGGGCGAATGACAAATGTCACCTCTTTAGGTAGCATTCAATCAATGACTATTGTTTTAAGAGTTGTATCGACTACACCAAATGACCCAAATTACAATATCTACGCAGGAACTGAAGCTAATCCATGGTCATCTGACACGAAAATTGCTATGACTAATTCTGCTGTAACGGAAGCAGACGGATTTAGAACCTATACGCAAACATACGACTTTAGCACAGGTGACTATAGCTATTTCACCATTGCAAATGACCTCGTTGGAGCGTTATACATAGACTCTATCGATATTAGTTATAAATAAATTTATAAATATCCTAAGAGACCTCTTAACGGTGTGCTCTCTTAGGATATTTCCAACTTCTCCATATGAGAATGAATACATTTAATAAACTAGCCATAAAGCTAGTTGTACTGACCACTCTACTACTAGTAGGATATGGTTGTAGTACTAGTAATTCTGATTCGCCCACTATTCAAAATGAGGCCTATTGGAGGAATTCTTCTACTGTGAATGCAGCCGAAGGTTCTATAGCCCTTATTCTATCGGGTGCTCAAGGTGCTGAATGGAAAGCCGAACTAATAGAAGGTGATGTATGGTGTGCATTTAGTCGTTCTGATTTTCTCCATAGCAAGAGCAAAACAGGTGCTATAAACGGATCGCTGAATATTCTCTATGTATATTACCTAAAGAATAGCGATAGCGGACAGCGGACAGCTAAAATTAAGTTCCAATTTAAAGATGAAGATGTACAAATCTTTGATTTGAAGCAATTTTCTGAATCCCAAGAAGATCTACCTGCCTTTGGCAGTTGGGCTGAGTTACCTGCGGAAATTCCTCAAACGAACTACCAATATGCTGCGCACTATGCCACACTCAATAATAATGAGGTACGTAATTACTCCATCTGTTTTGATAAAACCAAAAAGGCAGCCTTATGGGTCGCCTATCCTATGCACAATGTCTATTTAGGTGGTACTAGCCGTACTGATGCATGGACCTTTGACCCCATTATCAATAATGAGAATCAGGCAAATTGTATTAATAAATCATACAGTGGGAATTACGACCGTGGACATCAACTTCCATCGAGCGATCGTTTGGCTACTTATGAACTTAATGCACAGACCTTCTATATGAGTAATTTAACCCCACAGCTCAATCGATTAAATCAAGATATGTGGGCAAAACTAGAGATTCGGGTACGCAATAATAGATGTTCGGATACATTGTATATAGTGACTGGGGCGCATTTTGGCTCGGGAGCAGGTAGTACAACCGATGGGGTAGGTCGTAAAGTGCCGCTTCCTACACACTATTACAAGGTGTTGCTACGTACTAAAAGTGGCTCGTCGGGTAAAGCTATCAAAGATTGTGCAGATAGCGAACTTATTTCAATTGGCTTTTGGGTAGAGCACAAATCATATGGTAATATAGAGCCACCTACTACTATTTGTACTACTGTGGCAGATATTGAGGCCAAAACAGGCTTTACTTTCTTCCCTCAAGTATCGGCAGCTGTAAAACAACAAAAAGTTCCTTCCCAATGGGGAATCAATTAATCTGATAAAGAGATGAAAAAAATAGTATTCCTACTACTGTTTGCTGCTGTGGCCTCCTATGGCTATGGACAGAAAAGGCACAAAGTTCTTTTTTACAACATCGAAAACTTTTTCGATACAGTAAACGATCCCGATATATTGGATGATGAGTTTACGCCCGAAGGCGCTAAAAAGTGGAACGAAACAAAGTATGCCAAGAAGTTGGAAAATATGGAGCGCGTTTTCTTTGATATCTCGGCCATCGACAAGGTGTATCCTGTCATTATTGGAGTATGCGAGGTAGAGAACCGCACGGTTCTAGAAGATATCGTAGCTACACCCAAGATGGCACCGGCTAACTACCGCATCAGCCACTTTGACTCGCCCGAAAGACGTGGGGTAGATGTCGCTTTTATGTACCGTCCTGATATCTTTAAGATGGAGGGAGAAAAGGCAGTTACAACTATTATCCCCTCACGCCCCGACTACAAAACTCGTGATATACTAACTCTCTGGGGGAAAATAGAGGGGGACGACTTCTTCTTTATGGTGGCGCACTGGCCTTCAAGATTGGGAGGTAAAGAGGCTTCAGAGGATAGACGAATCGCTGTTGGACAGCAGATGAGAGCTATAGCTGATTCGGTGTCACAGGTGCGTCCAGGAGTGAAAATTGTAGCGATGGGCGACTTTAATGACGATCCTACTGACAAGAGCATAACGGAAGGCTTTGGAGCTAAAACTCAAATAAAAGGATTGAACCCAGGTGACTACTACATTCCTTTTGCTGAGATGTTAAAAGCTGGACATGGAACCTTGGCATATGGAGATGCATGGAATATCTTTGATAACATCATTGTGTCAGAAAACTTGGTGAATGCAGGTAAAGGAGAAGTAGCATTAAAGAAGGCAGAAAAATCAAAGTTCTATGGAAACATATTTAAACGCCACTACTTGATTCAAAAAGAGGGACAGTTCAAAGGATATCCGCTGCGCACCTATGTGGGTAACAACTTTCAAGGAGGTTATAGCGACCACCTACCTGTATATATCTATATTGGAAAATAAAATAATAGAAATCTATGAAAATAAAATCATTACTCACTTGGGTACTCTCTTTTCTAGCCACAGCTGTTATGGCGCAGGCAGGGGGGATTAAGGGTACCGTTATTGCACGTGGCTCACGTGCAGCTATCGAACGGGTAGAAGTAACAATTACTCCGGGCAATGCAACCACCTATTCAGATGATGCAGGTACCTTTGAATTTGATTTCCTTGCCCAAGGAGAGTATTCACTGAGTTTTAGAGTAGCCGATTATGAGCCACTTACATTGCCTGTTCGGGTAGCTACTACTGTACGTGAAGTAAAAGCTGTAATGGTACCCGAATTCATCTCTGCAACTATTGATGATGCTGTTTTTGCTGAGTTTGATACAGAAACATCAGCTGATGCACAGTCACTTCCTTCGTCACTATCGGCTTCGCGTGACATCTTTAATAGCATTGCTTCATTTAAATTTAGTGAAATGCGTTTTAATGTGCGTGGATATGATTCGCAGCAAACAGATGTGTCGCTGAATGGGATTCGTTTTAATGATGCTATGACAGGTTATACACCTTGGTCACTTTGGAGTGGATTGAACGATGCTACTCGAAATCAAGAAATTACAACGGGAGCACACGTAGGGGTAGCTGGTGTAGGAGGTGTAGGAGGAATGACCAACATCAACACACGTCCATCGCAAATGCGCAAGGGACTTCGCGCCAGTGTGGTAAATGGTAATGCAATGTATCGCTTCCGTGGAATGGTTACCTATGCATCAGGATTACAAGATAACGGTTGGGCTTATGCTTTCTCTTTTTCAACTCGCCAAGGAGGTAATGATTATGTAAATGGCGTATACTACAATGCTTTTGGCTACTTTGCAGCAGTCGAAAAACAGTTTAACCCACAACACCGTTTGGCACTAACTTTAATGGGAGCACCTACGCAACGAGGCACGCAACAAGCAGCGACGCAAGAGGTGTATGACCTAGTAGGTAACAACTACTACAACCCTAACTGGGGGTGGCAAGGTGATAAACGTCGTAATACTCGCGTGCGTAACAATCACGAGCCCATTGCGATGCTAAACTATACGTTTGACATAAATGACCGTACCCAATTGAATGTGGCTAGTTCATTGCGTTTTGGTAAGAATGGTTACTCAGCACTAACTTGGTATGCGGGTCCAGACCCACGTCCTGACTACTATCGCAATTTGCCTAGTTTCTATGAAGGAACTACTACAGGAGCTTGGTTGTATGAAGGATGGAGAAGTAATACCAACAATATTCGTCACATCAACTGGGACAACTTGTATAACATCAACCGCAACCAAGGGCAAGACCCTACTTACGGCGAGGGAACACGCTCTGTCAATATGATTGAAGAGCGTCATACAGACCAATTGGATTGGAACCTAGCTACGCAATTCTCACACTTGTTCCGTGATAATAGCAAAATTGTAGGTGGAGCTAACTTCCGTCGTAACCGCACATCATACTACAGCCAAGTGAAAGATTTGCTAGGTGGTGATTATTGGATTGATGTCGATAAGTTTGCCGAAAGAGATATGGGTCATGACAATGAGTATATGTACCAAAATGATATGGATTATTTCAATGAACATGGACATGCTCGTGCGGCTCGTGTAGGCGATAAGTATGGATACAATTACCAAGGTAACTTGTTGAATGCTAATGCATGGGCGCATTACAATTTTGCTATCGAGAACCTAGCGGTTACGCTAGGAGGTGAATTAGGACACAGTACTATGTGGCGACATGGTCTTTGGAAGAAAGGGCTGTTTCAAGACAACTCACAAGGTGATTCTGAAAAATTGAACTACCTGACTTACAAAGTAAAAGCAAACTTCCTTTACAAACTATCGGCAGCGCACTCGTTTGAAGCTAACATTGTTTATGCACAAGATGCTCCTGCTTTCCAATATGCCTTTGTATCTCCACGTACACGTAACTCGGTTACACCCGGTATAACTACTGAAAAAATGTTTGGGGTCGATGCATCGTACAATCTACGTTTGGGTGATATCAAAGCACGCATTACGGGATACTACACAACATTCAAAGATCAATCAAAAGTAATCTCTTACTACGATGACGTGGAAGCGACTTTTTCCAATCTTGCTATGAGTGGTATCAATAAAAAGCACTTTGGGCTAGAAGCTGCAGCTTCGGTGCCTTTGTACCAAGGTTTATCGCTTAACGGTGCTGTTAGCTGGGGACAATATACCTATGATTCGAATCCTAACTTCATTCAAATGCAAGACAATAGTGGTGAAGTAATCAATCAAGGGCAAGTATATTGGAAAAACTTCCGTGTAGAGAGCACACCACAGCTGGCAGCCAATTTAGGCCTTTCGTACCGCAGCCGTAAGAATGTATATCTATCATTAGATGGTAACTTCTACGATAATATGTACCTATCTATGAATCCTCTTTATCGTACCGATGCGGTTATTACTCCGAGTATGACCGAACAAGAGATTCTAGCTATACGCAGCCAAGAAAAATTCAAGAGTGCCTTTACGCTTAATGCAAGTGTAGGAAAAAGTTGGTATATTAATCGTGCCTACACACTTGGATTTAGCTTAGATGTTAGAAACCTATTAAATAATCAGAATATTAAAACAGGAGGTTACGAGCAAATTCGTTTGTCAAAGAATAACGAAGAGAGTATTCAAAAGTATGAAGCATTCGATGCAAAATACTTCTATATGTTCGGTACTACCTATTACCTAAATGTATACTTCCGTTTCTAATTTAGTAGTTTGACAAAAATAAAATGATTATGAAGAAAGTAATAAATATAGCAGTGATGCTCTTGGCAGCCTTTTCCATGAGCAGTTGCTACGAAAAATTTGATGATCCAGCACCTGCTAGGGTGTGGGAGGATAGTGATTTTAGTGATGCGACTATCATCTCTATTAAAGAGCTAAAAGACCTTTTCTATAAACAATATGGGGATGGAGCTGCTTCGCTAGCTAGAACCTATGAGGTAACAGAGAACTACGTTATACGGGGGAAGATTATTTCAAGTGACCAAGCTGGGAATGTGTACAAATCAGTATACATATACGATGAAAAATCAGAAGCGGCTATTGAACTTAAACTGATGGTGAGCAATTGGGTAAACTATCACGTGGGTCAAACTGTATATGTGCGTGCCAAAGGAATGGCTATCGGTAGCTATCGATACATGTTAAGCCTAGGGGCAATGCCAACGGAGGAAGATATAGCCAAAGGGTATGCTAACCGCAATATGGAAGATTACATTCAAGTTTCGAAGCATATCTTTTTGGGCGCTAGAGGAACACTTAACGCGAATGATTACTTAGAAGTGGATGGAACTAGTTACAATAAGCTAACAGATAGTGATTTAGGACGTTTGGTTCGTTTTAAAGATCTAAGCTACAATGTAGGAACACTTGATGGGGACCGTTATCCACAATACTTAGAGGTGACTTATCCTGGAGGTTCAACTACAGGCGTATACACCAATAAGTATTTTGAAGACGAGGGACTACCACCTACTTATGCTTACAACTATAACAATAATCGTTATTACGGTACATCGTGGTTTGGCTATAAAGGAGCAACTTCGACTACGGTAGGTAACTACTTAGTTCGCGTAAGTGGTTATGCCAATTTTGGCTTACACAAGCTTCCTGCTGAAGATTCGAAAGGAAATTTGACAGCTATTTACACCAAATATTCATCCAAATCGGGTGGCTACATTAAATACCAACTATTGGTAAATAGTAGCAACGATATTGAATTCAATTAGGCTGATAGTCTTAATGGAGTAATGTGAGCGATTGGGATACTTCTGATAGTATCTCAATCGCTTACGCTCTTTACTAGAGTTGTTAAATGTTGTTTAGTCTTCCACTAGAGTGATTTTAGTATATTGCGAAAGTGGGATACTAGAAGATATTTATTCGAATTAAAAAGAGCTATTTTCATCGATTCCATCGAGAAATCAGCTCTTTTTGATTCGAACACTCCATCTTTCTTATTGCCGAGTGGCATAAATCGTCAATAGGCCCTATCTTTGTACCTCTTACAAAGAATCTCTATGCAGGACCGAAAGATAATACACATTGATATGGATGCCTTCTTTGCCTCAGTTGAGCAGAGGAATCACCCTGAATTTCGTGGTAAGCCCCTAGCCGTTGGACAGGGCGAGCAGCGTGGTGTTGTTTCGGCTGCAAGCTATGAAGCAAGGAAGTATGGTGTACGATCGGCTATGTCATCGGCACATGCCAAAAAACTTTGTCCCAATCTAATCTTTGTGGCAGGTAATATGGAGGAGTATCAAGAGGTGTCTCAACAAATTCACCAAATTTTCCATCGATATACAGATCTGATTGAACCGCTTTCTTTAGATGAGGCTTTCTTGGATGTGACACAAAACAAACAGGGAATAAAGCTGGCAGTCGATATTGCCAAAGAGATAAAAAAAGCCATTCAAGAGGAGCTGCAACTAGTGGCATCAGCCGGAATCTCCTATAATAAATTCTTGGCCAAGATTGCATCAGACTATCGTAAACCTGATGGACTCTGCACAATCCACCCACACCAAGCTGAGGCCTTTATTAAAAAGCTCTCTATTGAGTCATTTTGGGGCGTGGGCTCAGTAACAGCAAAGAAGATGCACCAGTTGGGCATACATACGGGGAATGATTTGAGAGGTTGCTCCTTGGAGATGTTGCAGCGTCAGTTTGGAAAGACAGGAGAGCTTTATTATAATTTTGCTCGAGGAATAGACCTTCGCCCTGTGGAATCCAAGCGTATACGCAAATCGGTAGGGTGTGAACACACGCTTGAGAAAGATATTACCCGAAGTAGTTCTGTTATTATTGAACTCTACCATGTGGCAACTGAGTTGATAGAACGGATAGAAAAACAGCAATTTATAGGCTATACGCTTACCCTCAAAATTAAGTTTTACGATTTTACCCAAATCACACGTAGCATTACGCAAAAGCAAGAGCTGAAGCGTCTAAATGTTCTGTTGCCACTGGCTAAATCACTGTTAAAGGAGGTCGATTACAGTGAGAATCCCAT
>JBOFMR010000197.1:0-11560 GCA_051658485.1 Phocaeicola sp. | reverse complement strand
CTGTGTATAGATGAATTTTAGGCTTCCTAGAAAGACTAGTTTATTCTAGTAAATGCAAATAATATGCCTTAGAATGCTTTCTAAAGGCTTATAGTGGGAGAGTGTACCCAATTATGGTATAGAATCCTTTTCATTATTGCTACCTTAATGGTGGTGTAATGACTTTTTCAGCAAACCCTATTTACTCTCCAATAGATTCTATATATAGGAAAATCAAGTGATTTTCTAAAGGCATTAAGTTTTATCGGACAGTAATAATTATAGAAAGAATGGTATATTATTCACCCCTCTTAAAACGACCCTAAACTTTTTTAGCTTTGCATTAAAATATTCTGCCGATGCATTAGTCACACAGTTGTTGAAGATGTTCAAGTTTTCATGGCTCACCTGAGAAAGTTGGCCACAAGAAAAACGAGGTCAATAAAGATCCTTCAGTGAAGATTTGGTGAAGATTATTTTCTACTCTATTCACCATAACCTATTGATAATTAGATTGTGTGAAGGATTGAAGCTTTTTTTTGCTCTTTTGTTTTAAGTAGAAGAGAGTTTTTAGGCTCTCTAAAAGGGTAATAGCATACTAAAAAAGGGATTGGTAAACAGACGATAACATGAATAAAAAGAATACCATTCCACAACTTTTACGGCTAAGTCGTAGTTGATGTAAAGTCCTTCCTCTTTTAGGCTAACGAAATTAGATGCGTAGCCCCAGGGTTTATCGGGTGACTCCTCTTTCCCACGAACAGGCTTGAAACGGAATTGTACATTGACGTGCGCGCCACAAAAGTAGATACAATATTCTAACCAAAAGTCTCCTATGAATCGCATTTAGCAAGAATCGGGAAAAGGATTCATTGGGTGTAAGTGAATTGAGATTTCACAAAAGATGAAATCAGTGGGGAAATTACGAAAAATAATTTCAGGAGTGATGGATTGGTTAATAGCCTGTAATTCAAATGAATCTGTTGTTGAAGACCTGTTTTAGATGAGACTGCTTAATTTGTTTAATCGGATGTGGTAGGTAGGGCGAATCGTTAATAGGCAATAAACCGGGTTGTTTAGTAGTAATTAATAGAGATAACAGTTTGTTATTAATGCGAAATTGCTTATCTTTGCACCGCGAAAATAAATATTTTATTTAATCATTTAATTAACGTAGTATGAATCAATACGAAACCGTTTTCATTTTAACTCCCGTTTTGTCTGATGTTCAGATGAAGGAAGCGGTAGAAAAATTCAAAGGTATTCTGACTGCTGAAGGTGCAGAGATTATCAATGAAGAGAATTGGGGCCTTAAAAAAATGGCTTACCCTATTCAAAAAAAATCAACTGGATTCTATCAATTGGTAGAGTTTAAAGCAGACGCTAAGGTAATTGACAAGTTGGAGCTAAACTTCCGTCGTGACGAGCGTGTTATCCGTTTCTTGACTTTTAGAATGGATAAGTATGCAGCTGAGTATGCAGCGAAAAGAAGAAATGTTAAATCAACTAAGAAGGAGGATTAATTCATGGCACAACAATCAGAAATTAGATATTTAACACCTCCTACAGTAGATGTTAAAAAGAAGAAATATTGCCGTTTCAAAAAGAGTGGTATCAGATATATCGACTATAAAGATCCTGAGTTTTTGAAGAAATTCTTGAACGAGCAAGGTAAAATCCTTCCTCGTCGTATTACGGGTACTTCGTTGAAATTTCAACGTCGCATTTCACAAGCTGTGAAAAGAGCGCGTCACTTGGCGTTGCTTCCATTTGTAACTGATATGATGAAATAATAAGGAGTAGAAGATATGGAAATCATTTTGAAAGAAGATGTAGCAAACTTAGGCTACAAAAATGACATTGTAACTGTAAAATCAGGTTATGGTCGTAACTATCTTATTCCTGCTGGAAAAGCTATCATTGCTTCACCTGCTGCAAAGAAAATGTTGGCAGAAGACTTGAAACAACGTGCGCACAAACTGGAAAAGATTAAAAAAGATGCAGAAGCTATCGCAGAATCTTTGAAAGATGTTGCTTTGACTATTGCAACAAAAGTAAGTGCTACTGGTTCTATTTTTGGTTCTGTAGGTAATATTCAAATTGCTGAAGAACTTGAAAAACAAGGTCATAAGGTAGATAGAAAATCAATCATTATCAAAGAGGCTGTTAAAGAAGTAGGTTCTTACGTAGCAGTAGTTAGACTTCACAAAGAGGTATCTGTAGAGATATCTTTCGAAGTTATAGCTGAATAATCTTTTGATTTAGATATTTAAAGGGGTATGCCGCAGGGTATACCCCTTTTTTGTTACGTGAAAGTTTTGGCAGATATCAATGAATTCTATATTATTGCTAGAAAATTTAAGGATAATAATATGTAACTTTGTAGCATAAAAAGAAGAAAAAAAGATGATTGATTCAACCATATTTCAAAATAAGGTGGCAGTATACTATACGCTAGGCTGTAAGTTAAACTTTTCGGAGACCTCCACTATTGGTAAAACCCTCAAAGAGGCGGGTGTGCGTACTGCACGAACAGGTGAAGTTGCAGATATTTGCGTTATAAACACTTGCTCGGTAACTGAAATGGCTGACAAAAAATGTCGTCAAACGATTCATAAGATGGTTCGGAATCATCCTGGTGCTTTTGTGGTAGTAACTGGTTGTTATGCACAACTTAAACCCGATCAAATTGCTAGTATGGAGGGTGTAGACCTTGTGCTAGGTGCTGATCAAAAGGGAGAACTTTTAAAGTATTTGGGTGATTTGCAGAAGCATGAGTCTGGCGAAGCTGTTACAACTGAAACCAAAAATATTCGTCTTTTTGTTCCTTCGTGCTCTAGGGGAGATCGTACTCGCTATTTTTTGAAGGTGCAGGATGGGTGTGACTACTATTGTTCATATTGTACCATCCCTTTTGCTAGAGGTAGAAGCCGCAATGGGAAAATAGAGGAATTGGTTAAACAGGCGCAGCAAGCGGCAGAAGAGGGAGGCAAAGAGATTGTTCTGACTGGAGTGAACATAGGTGACTTTGGGAAAACAACGGGTGAGACATTCTTGGATTTAATCAAGGCACTTGATAGGGTAGAGGGGATTGAACGATATCGTATTTCGTCGATAGAACCTAACCTGTTGACAGATGAGGTGATAGCTTATGTAGCAGAGTCTCGTGCTTTTATGCCTCATTTTCATATTCCATTGCAAGCAGGTAGCGATGAGGTTTTGAAACTTATGCGTCGCAAATATGATACAGCCCTTTTCGAATCGAAAGTGGCGAAGATAAAACAGGTTATTCCTCACGCTTTTATTGGGGTAGATGTAATTGTAGGTACGCGCGGTGAGACAGAGGAGTTTTTTGAAGATGCTTATCGTTTTATAGAGAAATTGGATGTAACTCAATTGCACGTATTTAGTTATTCAGAACGCCCAGGTACGCAGGCTATGAAGATTGATCATATCGTATCTGTCGATGAGAAACATAAGAGAAGTCAGCGACTATTGGCACTGTCTGAAATGAAACTGAAGGCCTTCTATTCAAGCTATATAGGTATGGAAAAGGTGGTTCTGATGGAGAAATCGAAAGAGGGGATGGCTATGCATGGATTTACAGATAACTACATACGAGTTGAATTGCCTTGCGATAATAGTTTGGATAATCAACTAATTCGAGTAAAATTGGGTAGTCTTACTGCCGATGGAACTTCACTATTAGCTGAAGTCGTATGAAGGTAGCAGTCGTTATACTGAATTGGAATGGGTCGAAAATGCTTCGTCAATTTTTGCCCTCTGTTGTGGAGTGCTCTTCACAAGAGGGAGTGGCTATTTACGTGGCAGATAATGCTTCGACTGATGATTCTTATCAGTTGGTGACTTCCTCTTTCCCTACTGTTCAATGGGTTCAACTTTCGGAAAATCATGGTTTTGCTGAAGGGTATAATCAAGCTTTTCAGCAGATTCAAGCAACCTACTTGGTTCTGTTGAATAGTGATGTGGAAGTGACATCTGGTTGGCTTCTTCCATTGATAGACTATTTAGATAATCATCCTGAGGCAGCAGCATGCCAACCTAAGATATTGAGTCAAGAGTCGAAACAGACTTTTGAACATGCTGGCGCAGCTGGCGGCTATATGGATTGGTATGGATACCCTTTTTGTAGAGGGCGTATTTTTGGTTCCGTTGAGCGGGATGAAGGGCAGTATGATACGATAGCTTCTTTGTTTTGGGCAAGTGGTGCAGCTCTCTGTATCCGATCGGCTGATTATCATGCAGCCGGTGGGCTTGATAAAGCCTTCTTTGCTCATATGGAAGAGATTGATCTTTGCTGGCGACTTCGTAGCCGTGGTAGAGAGATTGTTTGCATACCGCAAAGCGTGGTCTATCACGTAGGTGGTGGAACTTTGCCAAAAGAGAATCCTCGAAAGGTGTTTTTGAACTTTCGCAATAATTTGTTGATGCTTTATAAAAATCTTCCCGATAGAGAGTGGAGGAGGATTTCCATCATACGTCTTTTCTTAGATTGGCTTGCCTTATTTGTTTTTCTCTTGAAGGGAGAGTTCTCAAACGCTTATGCTGTTATTCGAGCGAGAAGGGCATTCCGAAAAATGCGTGGTTCTTTTTCTTTGGTGCGTGAAGAAAACCTTGCTAAAATAAAACTTTCAATTATTCCAGAGCGAAAACATTTCAGTTTAGTTTGGCGTTATTATGTAAAGAGGGTTCATTTTTTCTCTTCTTTGGATTAGTGAAATAATTAATATACTTTTATTGGCGTTCTGTTAAAGGTAATTACTCAAGTATATTATTGCATTGAGAACAAGTCTATTAGATTTATTTACATCATAATACAATAAGCTGCACTCAAATCAAAATTAGCAAATAGTCAATCTTTCACCTCGTTTTGGGTAAAAGACGTATGAGATTTATGACTAGACTCATTATGTTTTCTCAAAATGCGAAAGATTATTCCTGAGTGGTTACTGTTAAAGTTGGACATACTCTTTACCTGTTGTTTAATTAGGGTCAATAGCATCCCGTTAAATTTGAAGTGTCCATTTGTATGTGTCTGATTAATAATTCTATAAGTGCGAATATTGAGTGAACTAATTTGATTTAAAAAGTTATGGTTATGGCAAATAGATTACGGGTATACCTAGACTGTAGTACAATTAAGCAAGGGTTGTAGTCTGTTTTTTATTTCGATGATTTTTAACGGGATATTGGTGATATCAACTGATAATCAATGGCTGGCTGATACTTCTTAAAAAGAGGCATCTTTTAAAAGAGCTATTTTTTTTTGATAAGCTCATTAGATAGAGCTAAGTTGAAGGTTATTTGCTTCCTAATGGATCTTGTTATAGGAAAATCAAGCGTATTTCTATGGGTGTTAAGTCTTATCGGACGGCAATCATATTTTAGCTTCTTTTCAAGGATTGTTTGCTCTCTATTTTAATCCTTACGTGAATGTGGTAGTGGGCTGTCAAGTGAATGAAAAAGAGAAAGAGAGACTTAAATAAGTCAATCTAGAAAATAAAAATAACTTCTTACTTTCTTACTTAAATTAATTAAATTATGGGAAAAGAGAACTTAGTTCGTAAGATTGGGTTAGTAGCACACGATGCCATGAAGAAAGATATGGTGGAGTGGGTGCTTTGGAATTCTGAGCAGTTAGTGGGTCATAAGTTTTATTGTACGGGCACTACTGGTAAATTGATAACAGAGGCTTTGAAGAAGAAGCATCCCGAGATTATGTGGGATATAACCAATTTAAAATCAGGTCCATTGGGTGGAGACCAACAAATTGGTTCTCGTATTGTAGATGGTGAAATTGATTACCTTTTCTTCTTTACAGATCCTATGACGCTACAGCCTCATGATACGGATGTAAAAGCTTTGACTCGCTTGGCAGGAGTAGAAAATATCATATTTTGCTGTAACCGTTCTACTGCAGATCATATAATAACGAGTCCGCTTTTTGTAGATCCAACTTACGAGCGTACGCAACCTGACTATACGGGCTATACCAAACGCTTTGATGACACAGCGGTGGTAGCAGAAGTTGTAGAAAGTGTAAAGAAGCGCAAGAAAAAGAAAAAATAGAGTCTTTATTACTTCGGATTTACTATTTTAATAGAAGCTGTTGATTTTAATGCTGGGTGTACTTTTTGTTGCAGCAGTTTAAGATCAGATTTATGCATCTATTCTAGAGGTGTTAAGTTTTACTAGACAGCAGTATAAAGGTGTATGTTGCTGTTTAGTAAAATTTAACGCTTTAGATAATTACTTGATTTTCATATAATAAAATCCATTAGAAGGCAAATAAGCTTTAATTTAGGTATATGCTATTGAGTTTCCTGTAAAATCATTAGCTAACGAAGAGACAAATCCCTTTTTGAGGAATCTAAGCAACTGTTGATTCTCAGATGACACAATGATTTATTTTCTTTTTACCCGACAGCAATATAAAGATATACTTTTCCGAAGAATTCAATATCTTGCTATCAGCAAAAACTTTTATCGGAGAACAATCAAAAAAGCCTTTTTAGCTCACTTTCGAAGAGCTAAAAAGGCTTTTTTGATTGTGTAAGTTCTTTTTGGTGACTAATGCTAAGTAAGACTTTGCACTGTTTCTACCTTGAAAACAGTTGTGGTTTGTCTTTTATTCAGCGAGTGTATTTTGTTTCTACACCGACTGACTCACAGTCAGCTCCCATAGGTGGATTCTCTTTTGTAACCTTTAGCTCAATCTCCTCAATGGCTTCAAAGTTATTAAAAAGAAGTTGAGCTATTTTGTAGTTCAAATGTTCTAGCAGCAGGCAGGGTGTTTTTACACACTCCTTTACCACGTCAAATAGATCTGCATAGCTTATGGTGTTTGTAAGTTCATCCGTAAGAGCAGCTCTGCTAAAGTCTGTTTTGATTCTTAAGTCAATAAAGAAATAAGCACCGACTCTACTCTCTTGAGGATCAACTCCATGATATCCATAGAGTTTGATTCCTTTGAGACAAATGTACATATTATTAATCTTCATATCTGCACTCAAGGATAATTAGCCACAGCGTGAAGAGCCACATGTTTTGCAAATCAAGCATCCCTCTTGGTATACTAAACTTTCATTTCCACAGTTAGGGCATTTCTTTCCATCTGCTTTGGTGCCATCTATGACATATTTTTTCAATGCACGTTCTACCCCATTTTTCCAGGTATTGATATTCTCCTTATCTAGTTGCAATGAGTCTACCAATTTGATTACGCTTTCAATAGGCATTCGCCAACGAAGTACTCCAGAAATAAGTTTGGCGTAGTTCCAATACTCTTTATTGAATCGCTCAGAAAGTCCTTCAATGGTTGTTTTATAACCTCGTTTGTTCTCAAATTGGAAGTCGTATCGTTTATTCCCTTCGTGGTCTAGGTTCTTAACAATATTCCCCTTGGTTACTGATTTAGGAAGTGAAATTCCCTCTTCGTCATCTTGTAGTCCTGTGAAAATCTCATAAGGATGACCATCTAGTAATCCTATGAAGGCAACCCATTTCTCCTTATTATTTTGAAAACGTACCACATCTGCCTCCAATACTTTGGGTCTTACTTCCACTATTGTAGGTGTTTTGCTGTTAGATGATTTCTCTTTCTTCTCAGCTTTGGTAGAAATAAGTACGCCCGATCGCGAACCATCTCTATATACCGTACACCCTTTGCATCCCGATTTCCATGCCTCTACATAAAGTCGGTTAACTAGCTCTTCGTCTACGTCATTAGGTAGATTTATAGTGACGCTGATTGAGTGGTCTACCCATTTTTGGATACGTCCTTGCATCTTTACCTTCATTAACCAATCTACATCATTTGATGTAGCCTTGTGGTAAGGCGATTTCTCAACTAAAGCATCTATCTCTTCTTGTGTATATCGTTTAGAAGTGTCGTATCCGTTTACCTCCATCCAAGTCATGAATTTGTGGTGGTATACGATATACTCTTCAAAAGCATCACCCGATTCATCCACAAAGTCAACTTGAGACTCTGCTTCATTAGGATTTACCTTTCTTCTACGCTTATAGACAGGCATAAATACCGGTTCAATTCCCGATGTTGTTTGTGTCATAAGACTAGTGGTGCCCGTTGGTGCAATAGTTAAGCAGGCTATGTTCCGTCTGCCATATTGCTTCATCTCCTCGTATAATGCGGGATCAGCCTCCTTAATTCGGTTGACGAAGGGGTTGTTTGATTCTCTTTCTGTATTATAAATATCAAAGCAGCCACGTTCTTTTGCCATCTTGACTGATGAGCGATAGGCTTCAATGGCAACCGTTTTATGCACCTCTTCCGAGAAATTAGTTGCTTCTTCAGTACCATATCTTAATCCCATAGCAGCTAGCATATCTCCCTCTGCAGTAATCCCTACGCCTGTTCGTCTACCTTGTTTGCTCTTCTTGTAAATCTTTTCCCACAAGTACTTTTCAGTTTGTTTAATCTCTTCACTTTCGGGGTCTTGGTCGATTTTTAGCATAATGGCTTCTATCTTCTCTAGTTCTAGATCGATAATGTCGTCCATGATGCGTTGAGCCAAACCTACATGTTTCTTAAATAGTTCAAAGTCAAATGAAGCTTGCGGTGTGAATGGATTGACTACATAGGCATAAAGGTTGATAGCGAGTAGTCTACAAGAGTCATAAGGGCAAAGAGGAATCTCTCCACATGGATTGGTTGAGACTGTTTCATAGCCTAAATCTGCATAGCAATCGGGTACTGATTCACGAATGATGGTATCCCAGAAAAGTACGCCTGGCTCTGCTGATTTCCAAGCATTGTGCACAATCTTCTTCCATAAAGCTGTAGCGTCAATCTCTTTAGTGACTACTGGATTTTCGCTCTTGATGGGGTATTGTTGTTTATAGGGAGTTGCCGTTGTGACTGCTTCCATAAATGCATCATCCAACTTAACTGATACGTTGGCACCTGTTATCTTTCCTTCAGTCATCTTTGCATCGATGAATGATTCTGAGTCAGGATGTTTTATAGAAACGCTTAGCATCAATGCACCTCTGCGTCCATCTTGTGCTACTTCTCTTGTAGAGTTGGAGTAGCGCTCCATGAAGGGAACTAGCCCTGTAGAGGTTAGTGCTGAGTTTTTAACTGGTGAACCTTTGGGGCGAATGTGTGACAAGTCATGCCCTACACCACCTCTTCTTTTCATTAATTGCACTTGCTCTTCGTCTATACGAATAATAGCGCCATACGAATCTGCAGCACCCTCCATTCCTATAACAAAGCAGTTGGAAAGGGAGCCTACTTGAAGGTTGTTGCCAATACCTGTCATTGGGCTACCTTGCGGAACGATGTATTTAAAATCTTCCAGCACCTTGTATAACTCCTCCGAAGAGAGTCCGTTAGGATACTTTGCCTCTATGCGGGCTATTTCATTCGCTATGCGCCAGTGCATATCTTTGGGAGACTTTTCATAGATATTCCCAAAAGAGTCTTTTACTGCGTATTTGTTAACCCAAACCTTAGCGGCTAGTTCGTCCCCTTTAAAGTATTTTAAGGATTCTTCAAAGGCTTCGCTGTAGGAGTATATTTGTTTTTCCACGGTAAATATGATAAGTGTGTTTCTTTTTTTTTAAAATAGAATTCGAGTTGTAGAAGTTCCTTTTCTATTTAGAGTTACTCTGAGTAAGTTGCCTGAAAACGTTTGCAAAGTTAGATTTTATTTTTTGAAATTACAATAAAAGAGCAATAAAGTATATTCTAAATAAGATGAAGTTGTCTATTTCTGTTTGTTAATAACTTGTTAATTAATTTATTACATCTTTTTGTAATTCAAAAAGTTTTCCTTTTTTGAAAATGTATGAATTGTTGGTGTTTTTTTGTTTCAAAAAGCTTGTTTCTAAAAAACATTCTTTTTTATCCATTTGAACTGAAAATATTGCTCTTTATTTCTTATTTTTGTAGAAAAAAGAAAGATGGACTCAATGAAGAACAGACGAACAATTCGTAAGTATAAAGCAGAAGATGTGCCTGCTGAATTGTTAAATAAATTACTAAATGAAGCATCCCGTGCAGCAACGATGGGGAATATGCAATTGTACAGTGTGGTAGTAACTCGTAGCCCAGAACTGAAAGAGAAGCTTGCTCCTGCCCATTTCAATCAACCTATGGTAACGGACGCTCCTGTAATATTGACTTTTTGTGCAGATTTCAATCGTTTTTCCAAATGGTGTGAACTTCGAAATGCTGTGCCAGGATATGACAATTTGCTTTCGTTCTTGAATGCTATGATAGATACCCTTTTGTTTACACAAAGTTTTTGTACTTTGGCTGAAGAGCATGGATTGGGCAGTTGTTATTTGGGTACCACTATTTATAATCCTACTTCAATTATAGAGCACCTTCGCTTGCCAAAGCAAGTAATCCCCATTGCAACGATAACAGTAGGATATCCAGATGAGCATCCCGAACAAGTTGATAGACTCCCATTAGAGGCTATTGTACATGAAGAGTACTATACCGATTATACTGACAACTCGCTTAATGAGTTCTACGCATATAAAGAGTCTCTGGTTGAAAATAAACATTTTGTTGAAGTAAATAAGACTGAAACGTTAGCGCAGATATTTACCGATATACGTTATAAGAAAATAGACAACGAACGGATCTCTGATTTATTGAAGCAATTGCTAAAGGATCAGGGGTTTGATAGTGAGTAACTATATATAGAATAGTGCGTTGTTTGATAACTTCAAGTGGTCACTAAAGAGTCGTTTTGACGTGGATACCATTTTTAAGCGACTCGTAGTAGGAGAGTGGTTTTTTCAAGCTCGTATCTATTCCTATTTATTGTTTTTTGAAAAAAAGGAAACGAATGAGAGACTGTTTTGAGTTTTCTTCTAATTGTTTTTGAGGAGTCTTTCCGACGTTTTTTCTCTTTTTATGAGGAGGGTAGCGGGCTACCTAACGAATAGCGAAGAGGGGGTATAGAGGCTCACTCGTAAAAGTCGTGGAATGGTATTCTTTTTCTTAGTTTTGTCGTCTGTTTACCAATCCCTTTTTTAGCATGCTTATTACCCTTTTAGAGAGCTTGAAACTCTCTTCTACTTAAAACAAAAGAGCAAAAAAAAGCTTCAACCCTTCACACACTCTAATAATCAATAGGTTATGGTGAAGAGAATAGAAAATAGTCTTCACCAAATCTTCACTGAAGGATCTTTATTGACCTCGTTTTTCTTGTGGCCAACTTTTTTCAGGTGAGCCGAACTTCTTCAACAACCGTGCGACTAATGCATCGGCAGAATGTTTTTAGTGCAAAGCTAAAAAAGTTTAGGGTAGATTTAAGAGCGGTGAATGATGTACCATTCTTTCTATATAGAGTGGTGAACATCTATGCCAAGTAAAGATATTAACAATTATTGCTCACAAAGGAATCCCTAGGGTTTATTGGGTGATCCGTTTAAAAGCTTTAATATCATAGGGAATACGCTTTATGAGAATAGTGAGGAGGTATTAAACTTCTTCATTAACAGAGCAACCAATGCATTTGCAGAATCATTTAATGCTAAAATCAAAGCTTTTAGGGCAAGCTTAAGAGGAGTAATT
>JBOFMR010000196.1:0-1194 GCA_051658485.1 Phocaeicola sp. | reverse complement strand
CTAGTGCCAGATGTAATGTACTCTTCGTAGAGGTGCTTAAAGTAAGCTAAGTTCCAATATACCATACTCTTTGTTTTTGCGACAAAGGTAAGGAGGAAGAAGCAAGAATAATAGACGGAGTTTACCGAGGGCTTACTTTTTAATCCCTTCATACCATCCTGTTCGTGAATTAATTCTTTCATATTCAAAAGGTATCCTAATTTCACCATCGAAAGTAATAAGTCCATATTTGTTTTCTTTTCGCGCTATAACATATTTTTTAGTGGTTTTGATTATTTCATCGAGTTCAAAAGATTCTATTAGTAATTGTGATTTATCTTCTTTTGACAGTTCTTCTTTCTCCTTTTCCCATAATTCATCTAGCTGCTTAATGATTTTTCTGTTTTCATCTTCTATGTCTACAGTTTTTACTTGAAATTCAGGATGGGCTGCAAAATATTCTTTTTCTGCATCAAAATAATACGGTTTATAGGTGTTATCATAAGTCAACTCAGAAAGCGTTACAAATTTCCCTCCTAATTCATTTGATGAATTAGTATTCTGATATTCCCAATTTCCATCTGTTTTTAGCCAATTACATTTCAATACAAGTTCTCCTCTTTTATCACTTTCTTCTTGGGCGGATTTGTCAAAAATAAAAAGATTTAGTTTATTATTATAATAAATATCCTTTGTCATCATATTATTTAAGTTGACATACTCCTCTTGTTCGTCAAAATTAAAAATCCAAATGATAAATTTCTTATTGAGTCGATAGAATAAATCCCGCTCTGTAATTACGCTAATAAAGGTTGTGCTTAACTGTAGTTCAAATACTATTTCTTTATCCTTGAAGTTTGCGAAAACATCAGGTCGTCTTTGTCTCATTATAGGATGATTCCCCATAATCGTACTTTCTGTTCTTACTTCTAAAACCCCAGATGTCTTTTCTAAGAATAATGCTATTTTAGCTTTTAAGGATTTATGCCGCTCGCTTTCGTTGCATTTGGCATATTTTTCTTGGTTAATTTCTCTTTTAGTTTTTCCTGTTGTTGTTTTGTAATCGCACTCGTTACGTAAGCCCCCGATAAAGTACAGTTTTGTCCCATAAAAATAGCTCATTCAAAGTTTTCTCTATTTCAAGAGGCTTTGAACGAGCTGTTTTTATAATTTGTAGACTTTAAAATCTTATTGGATTCTTATTAGAGTTCTGTT
>JBOFMR010000195.1:0-47643 GCA_051658485.1 Phocaeicola sp. | reverse complement strand
AAAAAATCAAACAAGATTCTACGGAAGAAGAAATTAAAAAGCTACTACCAAAAAACTATCGGACAGACTAGAAATAGTACCGGAAGTACTATTGAGGCGATATTGCACAGGCAACGGCAGAATTCGGATGGATACGATTGAAGAGCGGCTGTTCGCTGAAAGGTATACTTTTAGCCATCGTTATTTTATGCAATAACAAACCAAATGACAAATTAGGGCTGAATCCTCAATGTGTAGTGAAGCCCGAAAGTTTTTTGTCTAACTTTCGGGCTTCACTACATTCAAAGGAAATCAGCCCTAATCTTATGCTATGATAAAAGTTTTATCGGACAGCAATACTTACTAATGGGTTACATCGCAACTAGCTCTGTTACAAATTACCAAAGATGTACGAGTAATCTACTATACCATTCCAAAATAGTAGGTACATGCCCAATCCAAATAACCTTTTCCAAAGAGGTTTTATCTGTAAATAATCTCACCACTTCTTCCGAATTCTCGAGAGGAACAATCCCGTCACCAGTACCATGAAACAAATAGATTTTGTGTACTGGATACCAACCTGTTGTCAAATCATTTTTCTCTAAACAACGGTAAAATGCTTTCGATAAATCAGAATTAGCATCTAATATTTCAGGACTCATAAACTTAGATAGCTCCACCTTCCCGTGTGAATCTGTCCCAAAATATTTCGTGAAATATTTGTTTATTGTGAGTATATTGCTCTCTTTTTTTGAATATAATGCATCAAAATCAGCTTTCTTCTCTAAATATTTTTCGGAATAAAAAGCATCTTCTGTCCATTTCCCAAGGAGTTCAGGATAAGAGTCAACCATCGATTTTATAACCATAGGAATAAAAGAAGGAATACCCACGCTTCCCCATTCACGGTATTTGGCAAAAGTCAATGGTGGGCTATACGGACCTGAGCAACAATAGGAATAAGCAAAGTTCCATTTATCTGCAAGCATCTTACCATTTGAGTCTTTATTCGTTTCAAGATATTTATGCGTAGCCAATGCCACGGCACCACCTTGTGAAGCTCCTAGTAGATAAAGCTTCCACTCTTTTTTCATTTTCAACTCAAAACGTTCCGTTGCTAAATGATACCCTGCAACAAGCGCATCATACATATTTTTACCAGCAACTTCATGGTTAAGATAAGGATGTAAGTTAGCTGAAGTAATGCCATAGCCAATATAGTCAGGTAGAATAAGAAGATTATCTCCAGAAACCAATAGGTCCAGTCCTCCTTTAGAGCTTGTTGGAGCCTCTGGGTTTGAAGCAATTGTAGGATGAGCACTCAGAAAGATACTGCGAGGATTGAGATTGTGCTTTTTCCCAAGAACTGAGCTATAAGTCCCCCATGATAGGAAACTAGATAATTCAATTTTGAATCCATGTTGATCCACACTGTTATAAGCAAAATTGATATATTTAAACCCCAACAAAATCCCATTAACACCCAGTTCTTCCTCTAACTTTGCTTTTCGTTTATTCATTTCAGCTAAAAATGTCTGACGATGTATGAACCTATCTTCAACATTATTAGCCTCTTCATAAGCAAATATTTTATCAGCATATTCTTCAACGGTGAGTTCTTCTTCAGACAATACCCGATAATCCACTCTCTCTTTATCAATGCTATTTCCTATTTTTTCACTACTATCACACGATACAAACAATCCCATGCATAATATAGGAAGTAAAAATAATTTTAACCTTACACTCATTTTTCTAAAATTTAAAAATTAAGAATTGTCGTCCTAAATTATTTCCATTTCTTCTTTCAATAATATTGAAAAAACATTTAACAACGACTTTACATATACGAAGTATCTACAAGAGAGAGAGAACAAGACTATCGATTCTCTACAACTGAAGATCTATCTAAAAATATATCACTTTTAGACTCACGACTAACACTCATCTTGAAGCAATTAATAACTTGGCAGCAGATGTAACAAATCTTTATCGATCGCCAAGAATTATTTAGGTCAGTGTTAATTTACGGCAAACCAATCAATTCTACAATTAAATAGCAAAAATAGTATTAATTTTTATTCCACCGTTAATTTTAATTTTTTTTATATTCCGAAAAAGATCCTATATCAAAGGTAAAGTCGGGAAGTGATGTGAATTTTGTAGTTATAAACAGAGCAAAAAGACCTATTTACCCCTTTTATCCAACATTGAATAAAAGAAAGAGTGACACTTCTTATCTTCCTTCTTTTTTTTAAAAAAAAGGCTACTCAAAAGTCTAAATTCAGACTCTACTGTTTTTCGAATTCAAAGCCCAATTGCAAGCCCTTGTATTGTTCAGCCAGTAAACCAATTGTAGCAAGCGTAGAGTTAGACGATTTTTTTGTAGCCAAACGACTTATCGTTTTCAACAACGAGATTATTTTATCCGCCTCAAAGAGCAAACTTAAAGAGTTTCCTCTGGCTGCCATTACCACCTCGGCATTAAATGTAATACCAAAGCGCATCGTTAATTCTACATTTTTAGTTTCAGGATCAAAGGTGTAAGTACCTTCGGTTGATTTCCCCAAGATGATAAATAGAAAGGTACCGTCTGCTCGAAATTCACAACTGAATTTTCCAGCAGAGATACCTACTTTTTTACACATCGTTTCCATTTGTTCCACGACTGCTTTCTCAGCCAGCACGCTACCAGCTTGAGCCAATATATTATCACCCTTGAGTTTACAGTCAGGACGCACATACTTCCAGTTCCCAACAAGACGTTCCTGAGTAGTAGCCTTACCTACCACTTGGTTTACGACACTCCCCAAGATTCCTTTCAAATCTTGTGCTGACACAGTGACTGAAGTGGTTAAAAGAAGCAATGCAAGGGGAACTCCTATTCGTAATAAATTTCTCATCATATTCTTTTCTATTGAAAGCACAGAACATGAAATTGTTTCAACAAAATCACACTTTGCACCTACATACCTATTATGCACTCCATTTGGCCACTCCGCATCCTCTGCATCGTGATGTTTATTCTTCACCGATTAAAAGCGTTTCCTATTCAGTACTCCTTTAAACCCGCACTCTTTTTTATATAATATTAGATTCCAGATAGTTATAGAAAAATTCTCTTCCACCCATTTGGGTGAAAGAGAATTTCAATAATCATTTGAACTATCATATCTTGCAAAAAAAGTTGCGAATATTCAGTAGTTCCTCTTTTAATCTTGTATATAAACTAGCAAGCCTTAAAGCTCATATCAAGTCCATTCACAGAGTGAGTCAATGCACCTACTGAAATAAAATCAACTCCACACTCAGCATAGTCACGAAGCGTATCGAAAGTGATACCTCCAGATGATTCCGTCTCAAAGCGTCCACCAATCATCTCTACTGCTTTCTTTGTGTTTTCAGGTGTAAAGTTATCGAGCATAATGCGATCTACCCCACCCAAATCAAGCACACGTTGCAATTCGTCGAAGTTACGGATCTCAATCTCTATTTTCAAATCTTTGCCTTTCTCTTGGCAATACTCTTTGGCACGCGTAATTGCTTTTTCAAGCCCACCCGCAAAGTCTACGTGATTGTCTTTCAACAAAATCATATCAAACAGACCAATACGGTGATTCACTCCACCACCTATTTTAACTGCCATTTTTTCAAGAATACGCATACCTGGTGTAGTCTTACGAGTATCAAGTACACGCGTATTTGTACCCTCTAGCTTTTTAACGTACTTGCTAGTCATCGTTGCGATGCCACTCATACGTTGCATAATATTTAGCATCAAACGCTCTGTTTGCAACAAAGATTGTATTTTTCCCTCTACAATCATAGCTACGTCACCTGGTTTCACGTGTGTACCATCGTTAATAAACACCTCTACCTGCATCGTAGGGTCAAAACGATTAAACACCTGTTTAGCTATTTCAATACCTGCTAATATTCCCTCTTCCTTTATAAGAAGTTTAGACTTGCCCATAGCATCGGCTGGAATACTAGACAAAGTGGTATGATCACCATCACCAATATCTTCCGAAAAAGCAAGATCTATCAATCGCTCTATCAAATCTTTTACTACACGTTCTTCCATATCAATCTGTTTTTATATATAAGTATGGGCAAAGGTAAAGATTTTCCCTATTTTTGCAAAAAAAGAAGATTAAGAAGCCTATGAAAGTTACATTATTAGTAATCGGTAAAACCGTAGAGAAACATTACATTACTGCTATCAATGACTATACCGAACGAATCAAACATTTTATCTCGTTCCAGTTAGAGGTTATTCCCGAGCTAAAGAACACCAAAAGTCTGAGTGCTGAACAGCAAAAAGAGAAAGAGAGTGAATTGATACTAAAGGCTTTACAACCTGGCGATTTTGTGGTACTCCTGGATGAGCATGGAAAAGAACATCGCTCCATCGAGTTTGCCAACTGGATGGAGCGAAAGATGCATACGGTAAATAAGCGATTGGTTTTTATTGTAGGAGGACCTTATGGATTCTCGCCCAAAGTGTATGAGGCGGCACAAGAGAAAATTTCTCTCTCAAAGATGACCTTCTCTCACCAAATGATTCGCCTTATATTTGTCGAACAGATTTACCGTGCTATGACGATTCTTAATAACGGACCCTATCACCACGAATAAAGAAGGGGTGCTTCATGCACCAATTCTATTCTAAATGCATAGCGATAACTTTCGCCTGCTTTAATTTCATATTGCGGACGAGGGCCGGGGCCACAACTTGCATTCCCCAATCCTCGCTGTATGCAATCTAGGTTCAAGACCACCTCCGAACGGCGTATCTCCTCTAAGTTGTGACCATACTTGATATTCCACAAATCCCTGTCGGTATAATGCAGTGCCGAGAAGTCAAACACTCCATCAGCAGTGATTTTCAACCCTTTGCCACAACTGTCTGTCAAAGTAAGCCAACGCGTGTCACAACGCTCTCCCATCGTTTGAGCACGAAGATACTCTTCACGCATCTCTTCAACCGTAGCGTGATAAACACCTACGTGAGCAGCATTTTTCCTGTCCTGGTAGTTCTCAATAGGACCACGTCCATACCAAGCAAGGTTACTTAATGCGGGATTAAAAAAGGATTGAAGTGCCAAACGAGGCATATTGAACTGATTATCTGTTTGAAAAGTAACATCTACATCTACCGTTCCGTTGCTATATACTGTGTAAGTAAAAGCCTGAATGATTGTAGTAGAGGAGGTAGAGGTAGCAATGGTAGCCACCACAGTTGCCACCGTTTTATCCTCATTCAAGCTCCATTCAAACTCTTGCAATACCGACTTTGTATCCACCCAGTTTCGCACATCGTTGTTTATAGAACGATACAAATTAAGAGATGGGCCCTCTTGATGATGTAGAAGATTACGACCCTCAGTACGTAGCTCTATCAACTGACCAGTAATCATATTGAAAGAGACCTTAGCCTCATCGCCAAACAGACGTAGGTAGCGACGCTCCTCCACAAAGGCTTTCAGGGGTTGGTTGTGTTGCACAGGTTGCCAAGTTTGTAGAGCTTGCTGCAACTGAATTTGCTCGGTTGCAACCAAGTGCCCTGCATGAGCCCAACTACAATCTTCCTTCAATTCAACCGAAAGATTCAAGAAATACTCCCCTTCATTGGTTAGATACTTTTCCATCTCAACAGGTAGTGTGCAACTAGCCCCCGGCTCGCAATTAGGCAACTCTATCTTTCCACTACAAACGACTTTTCCCTCCTGCTCAATGGTGTAACGCAATAAAAATTGGTCCAGATTATAGAAGTTGTAACGGTTCTCCAATTCAATACGATTGCTACCATTTTTCTTGAAACGAATGTATTGATAAACCTTCTTCACCTCCAATAGCTTAGGAGTAATCCGACGGTCAGCAGTAACCAAACCATTGGCACAAAAATCATTGTCATTGGGCATATCGCCAAAGCTACCACCTATGTAATAGTGATTTTCAGGTTCCCCTTTCATATTGAGCGCTTGGTCTACCCAGTCCCAAATGCACCCTCCAATCATTCGAACTGATTTGTTTTCAATGTAATCCCAATACTCCTCCAAGTTACCCACAGAGTTACCCATAGCGTGTGCATATTCACAAATAAAGAAGGGTTTTCCCGGTCTCTCTTTGTCATACTCCATCATATACTCAATAGAAGGATACATACGTGAGTCCATATCAGCTGCCTCATTCATTCCTTCGTAGTGAATCAGTCGATTATCAATCGCTTTTGCTGCCTGATATTGAGCAACAATGTTGCACCCTCCACCCGATTCATTACCCATAGACCAAAAGATAACCGATGGATGATTTTTATCTCGCTCCACCATGCGCACCATACGATCCACATAAGCTCTCTCCCACGTGGGATCATTGGTAATAGACATATTACCATGTGCCTCTTGGTCAGCCTCATCCATCACATACAACCCGTAATAATCATACAAAGCATACATTCTAGGGTCGTTGGGATAGTGGCTGGTACGAACCGTATTTAAATTGTGGCGTTTAAAGAGCAAGATATCTTCAATCATACTCGATACAGGAATCGCCTTACCCAGTTGAGGGTGTGTATCGTGACGGTTTGCCCCTTTAAACAGAATACGTTGGTTATTTATGTAGACCTTACCACCTCTAACTTCGATGGTACGGAAACCATACTTCTGCGTAGTGACTTCAAGTACCCTTTGTGCTGCATCCAACAACTCCACATTTACGGTATAGAGGTGAGGCAACTCAGCACTCCACAGCTGAGGATGAGCTACCACTCCCTCCCCACGAATTACCTTTTCACCTTTAGCTGAGATTGCTCCCACTTCAGTCACAAAAGTAGAGAGTTGTTTACCTGATTCATCCAAAACTGAAACACGTACTGAAGCACTCTTTACTGCTTTACCATGATTTTTCAGTTTACTCTCTACCTGAATAGTAGCTTGGCTATAGTCTGAATTAAGCGTAGAGGTGAGATATAAATCACGCAACTGCAACTTTGGAGTAGCCACAAGATATACATCCCGATGAATACCACTTAAACGAAACATATCTTGATCTTCTATATAGCTTCCATCACACCAACGATAGACTTCAACAGAAACTATGTTTTTCCCTGTTTTTGCATACTTTGTTATATTAAAACGAGCATCATTATTTGACCCTTGGCTATAACCGACTTTCTGCCCATTAATCCATACGTACATAGCACTATAAACCCCATTAAAGTGAATAAATAGCTCTTTCTCTTTCCAATCGGCTGGCAATTCAAACTCTCTGCGATAAGAGCCAACAGGATTAGGCTCTTGTTCAAATGTATAGCCACGTTGTCCCTGAATAAAAGGAGGATTGTTGCGAAAAGGATAGGTGATATTGGTATAAATGGGTGTACCATATCCCTCCATCTCCCAATTGGAAGGTACCGTTATTTCATCCCATCCACTTACATCATAACGAGGTTTATAAAAATCAACGGGACGCTCCGAAGGCTGTTTCGCCCAATTAAACTTCCATTTACCACTTAGCAAGAGGTAGCGAGAAGAGTGATTGGGTTCCCATGGCTTATCATATGCCGGATCTTTCAGCATCTCCTCCATCGAAGCATAAGGAACAAAGGTAGCACTTCCCGCCTCTTTATTAATAGCTACAATCTGCTGATTTTCCCAATCATTCGTACTATGTGTTTTAACAGCTTCGGTAACAATCTTTACACGGCTCTCCACCAATACAAACTGTTGACTCTCTTTATTTTCATCGGGTTTTAGCTGATAAAGCAACTCACCTACTGAACCAGCATCTGGATAACCCAAGTTATAGCCGCTGCGAAGTGAAGTAAAGGTATAATTCCCATTGGACAGTTTCGTGATTTTCCAATGTTGATTCTCGTTTTGCTTATTACTATCCCACTGCAATACAGGACATTCCAATCCATCCTTACCCGAATTGTCAATATTTTTCTCAGTAAGTGGACTGAATATTGTATAATAGCCATTCTCGCATGGAAGAAATCTAAAGAGTTGCGACTCTTTGTTTTCAACCCTTTTTGAAAGGAAAATGCTCGATCCTGCATACATACCTCCTTGATTGTCCAATACCAATCCAGACGTAGTATGAATTTCGTAATTCTGATCGACTTTTAAATCTTGAGCTTGCCCACAGTGAAAGAGTATCAATGCAAAAGAAGCAAGCATTAATTTTTTCAGGTTAAACATAGTATTTCTTTTTAAAATTAGATTTTCAGTAGAAAGAGAGTCGATAACAAAAGCCAACTAGAGAAGCCTAAACAGTATAATAACGATTGTTGACGAATGAGAACCAACCAATCAGTAAAGTGTCACAACAAAAAAATCTTATCTAAAGATTGTAGCCAATCGGCCATACATCTCAACAATAGCTGCCTGTGTTAACAACCATTTTTGAGCATCTTTTTCATTGCCTGAGAAATCAACATTATACAATCCATTCTCATCGCGTGCATAATCCCAAGCATACTCAAGACTCTTGTTGAAACTATCTAAATAGAGTCTATTTTTATCAATACGATAGAGTTCAATAAAACCTCTCAACATAACTGCTACAAACCAAATATCTTGTTTCTTTATTTGCTTAAATCTATTACCTGTTGGTGATGTATAGTCAATAAAAAAATAGTGGTAGCAAGCCTCAGCTATCTTTTTTGCCTCCTCCAGATATTTCCGGTTGCCAGTTAGTTGGTAGAGCAATACCGCCCCTTGCAACATCAGTCCGCTACTATAAGCATACTTTGCTTTCCCAATGTTACCATCAATTGCTACATTGTCGTGGTATAAATAGTCCGAATTATCCTGAAGATGAGTTCGTGTCCACTCATACAAGAACTTCCCTTCTCTAAAGTAGAGACTATCGTTGGTTGCTTTAAATAACTTCAAAGCATAAACTGAGCCAGGTGCATTCGAACAGCAATTCTTCGACTCTTTACCCTGCTCACACCAACAGGCTCCTCCACCCAATTGATAATCCATACCACTCACAACGAACTTCCATATCGTTTTTGATTTTTCCAGATACTTTTCTTCCCCTGTCAATAGGTAAGCGTCGACAAAGTCTATACCCAACCATACATTGTCATCATAAAATCGTTCAGAAGGAGGTGCCTCATTTATATAAGAAGCATAAGCTGCAGGCAAACGTTTATCATCGTAATAAGATTCTAGACCAGGCAAGACCTGTTCATCTAATAGAGTCTTATACGTAGAGAACTCCTCAGGTGATGCCTCCATAATAGCATTTACTGCCGAAAAAACACCTGAATAGGGCCATAAATAAGAGAATTGATTGGGAACGGCTTCTTCTTCTAAAGCCAAATAGGTTGGCGTATAGATAGAATCAAAGGGGTAATTCTCAAGTAATAGATAGGAGCCAGAGATGCCATAGTTCTCGAAAAGAGACTCTAAAGTAGCCTTTGCACGCTCTAAATTGGGATTCTTACGCTGCTTCTCTTTAGCAGTACATCCCAGCAATGCTATGAAAAGCAAAGAAGCTACTAAAAGGTTTATCTGTTTCCTCACGGTGTTTTTTTCTTTTATATTTAAAGGGGAACAAGTTTAAATGAATTCTACTATTCAGTTGCAAAAATAGGTCAAATAATACAATATTTAGAATTTTTACCTCTTTTTCTTAGTTTTAAACAAAAGATGAATTAGCTGTTAATACCCAACCACAAAATAATATTAGTACTATCCGATAAAACTTAATGCCTTTATAAAGTCACTTGATTTTCTTATAATAGAACCCATTAGAGAGCAAAGTAACTTCAATTTAGGTCTGTTCGATGGAGTTTATCAAAAAAATATTAGCTAGCGAAAATAGAAACCCATTTTTAAGAAGAGTCAGCAAGCTATCGATTATCAAACAACATAAGGACTCATTCCTTTTTTATCGGAGAGCAATAATATAAAATAGAGACTCCCCCTAAAAAACAGAAGCGATTAAACAAAGAAACTCTTTATCCATCCCTATTCAATCGCCTCTGAAGTGGATCATTTACCCATTATTCTACTGCATACAATTTCATTTGACACTGTTTACAATCAAATTTCAATTGAAATCTACGTCCATCGCTACTTACCAGATAGTAGGGCTCTTTGTAAGGCGAACTCCCTTGTTGATAAGTAGGACACCATCCCATGGTGTAGCGCAGACAGTGCTTGGTAAACATAAGTGCTGCATCCTTCACAGGCTCTTTCTCAAAAGCAGGTGCAATGCTTCGCACACCGTGTTGCACATAGAAAGAGTGCGCCTCTTTATTAAAGACATTACCCAAATAGGTAAGCTCTGTAGCGGGAAATTCTACTTGACTTTGCGGCAAAACAGCTTGTTCCTGAGGATAATTCTGTTCACGAACAGCCAACAAAGATTCTACACCTTGGCGACGTAGCTCGGATATCTCCGATGCGGGAATAAACCAATTATCAGTTAATTCAATAGAAGCACTACGTAACTCGTAAGGGGTATTACCCATTTTCCCCAGCTGTTTCTTTAGCTGCTCCGTCTGTGGCGAACGAGCCAACTCCTTGCTACGCACCAATTGAACCTCAGTTTGATTCTTATCTTCATCAGTTAATGACAATAGAAATCCTTCGGCATTTTCACTCAACACAAGGTCAAGTGCTAACTTACGCTCCGCCGTAGGGCGTTGCAAAAGTTTCTCAAACTCTTGATCAAAGTTCCGATAGAGGATGGTACGTGGCTTAATCTGTGGCATCTCGTGCGGATAGAGTTTATTAGCATCTGCACGATTTATACGAAATCCCTGCATCTTTCCAAACTCATCAATGTAGCAAAGTCCATCTCCATTGTGAAAAGGCTTAACCCCTGCTACCACGATAAAGTTATCACGAATCTCTTTCACTACTCCCATCTCTTCACCCAGTGATTTAGGGGTGTCAAACGAAGCGACATCAGCCCCTCTCCCATTCAAGAAGTAAGAGGTAAAGCCACGACTAAAACTCTTATCCAACTGAGGAGTAAAGTTAAACTTAACCTCACCAGACGAAGCACGCACATACTCCTCGCGACGAGCCAATATGGCATCTAACTTCTTGCGGTAGTAAGCAGTTACATTTTTCACATACGAAATATCTTTTAGGCGTCCCTCTATTTTCAGCGAAGAGGCCCCTGCATCTAACAGTGCTTCAAGTCGTTCGCTTTGATTTAAATCTTTCAGCGAAAGGAGGTGTTTACTACGAACCATTTCTCGACCCGTAGCATCGACCATATCAAACGTTAATCGACAAAACTGAGCACAAGCGCCACGATTAGCGCTACGTCCATAACAAGCTTCACTGACATAACACTGCCCGCTATAACTTACACACAAAGCACCGTGCACAAACACTTCAAGGGGGGTATGAGGAATGGCTTGGTGGATTCGTGCTATTTCAGTTAATTCCAACTCACGTGCCAACACCACTTGACGAAAGCCAACCTCCTCTAAGAAACGTGCCTTTTCAGGAGTGCGAGTATCCACCTGCGTACTTGCATGAAACGGAATAGGTGGCAGGTTCTTTAGTTGCAAAATACCCATATCTTGCACAATAATGGCATCAACACCTATGCGATAAAGGTCATGAATAAGCGCTTCGGTCTCTGCCAACTCTTCATCTTTCAAAAGAGTATTGAGTGCTACATAAATGCGTACTCGGTAGAGGTGAGCCTGCTTAACTAGTTCGGCAATATCCTCAAGTGAGTTGCCAGCGGCAGCACGTGCACCAAAACGAGGTGCGCCAATATAGATGGCATCTGCACCATGTTCAATAGCTGCAAGTGCGCATGCTAAGTTTTTGGCAGGTGCCAACAGTTCAATGGGTCGTTGCTTCATTATTTAATTTGATTAATATCGTAAGGAGTTTCTTGATAAACATAGTAGTTCAGCCAGTTAGAGAAGAGCAAATTGGCATGACCACGCCAGCGTACCAATGGCTCCAATGCTGGATTATCATCGGTATAATAGTTCAATGGCACCTCAATTGGCACCCCTTTTTCTAGGTCACGTTTGTACTCACCATCGAGCGTGTAGGGTGCATATTCAGAGTGTCCCGATATAAAGAAATCGCGTCCACCTCGAGCCATAGCTATATAAACACCCGATTCGGGCGATTCGGAAAGCAAAGTCAGCTCTTTCACTTTGAGAATATCTTCTCGGCGTACCTCGGTATGGCGGCTATGTGGCACATAAAAGATATCGTCAAATCCTCTAAAAATAGGAATATCTGATTGGTGCATACGGTGTTCAAACACACCAAACATCTTCTTATCCAACCCATACTTAGGAATACCATGGTAGTAATACAACCCTGCTTGGGCTGCCCAACAAATATAGAGAGTAGAGGTTACGTGTGTGTGAGCCCAGTCAAACACCTGCGTCAATTCATTCCAGTAGCTTACCTCTTCATACTCCATCTTCTCTACAGGTGCACCTGTTATAATCATTCCATCAAAATGCTCCTCGCGCAGCGACTCAAAGGTATGATAAAAGTTCTCCATATGTTCGACAGAGGTATTCTTTGATACATGGCTTTCTAGCTTCATAAAAGAGAGTTCTATCTGAAGAGGGGTATTAGATAACAAACGAATCAAATCAGTTTCGGTAGTTATTTTCAAAGGCATCAGATTGAGTACGACAATCTTTAGCGGACGAATGTCCTGCGCATTGGCTCTTGAACTATCTATCACAAAAATATTCTCCTCCTTGAGTAACTCAATGGCGGGAAGTCTATCAGGCACATTAACGGGCATTTTTATACTTTTTAAAGATGTGAGTGCAAAAATACATAAAACAAATACTTTCGCATAGATTGTGGGAGATTTTTTAGAGAAAGAAAAAACATCCTACCTACTCTACCTAAAACAAAAGAATGAAAAAATAGTTCAAAGATTCACACTACCTGTTAACTAACGAGTTAGGGTGAAGAGAGGGAAGAATAATCTTCACCCTAACTTCACCCTAACTTCACTAACAAGTTTTTCTTGCCCCAACGGATAAGTAAAAATTATCCACAAGTTCTAACCATCCGTTGACTCTTCTTGCTTTCAACGTAAAAACAACTTGTTATAAAGCAGAAAACAATTCCAAAAGTTTAGCGTCTCACCTAGGTGAAACAGCTGTTTCACCTAGGTGAGACGCTAAAGAAAAGAAGCTATATTTACACCAAAAGGCTAACATCAACAAGATAAAGTAACTTTGTCGCACCCTTTCAGATTATCTATTCTATTCCTGCCTCATCGACAAATAAGAAAGCCGACCCACCTTTGGCTGGATGCCAATTGGGTATTACTCTGCGAGGCACAATCCTTACAACTAAGTGACTTAATAATTGCGAAGGGAACTCCACCTCCAATCGTTCTATTTGACGAGTCATCGAATCTTCCAGTTCAAACTCCTTATGAACTAATAAGAGCCTCTCACCAGCCTCATTTAGATGATACACCTCAATCGTTTCAGGTCTAAATATCCAATCAGGATTTGCTACCAAACAGTTCACCCACAATTTCGACGCCTCGGTGGGTAGATTTAACTTCACCTCAAACTCCAAATCATTACCATGATATCCCAACCATACGCCCGAAGAGTAGTTCATATCTCCAAAAAGTCCATCATTTAGCAACGCAGCTCCCGAGTAGCAGTAATCTTCATAACAAGGAGTCAATAACTCAATCTCACAGAGTGATAAGGGATTGTATCTAAAATTTTTCTCCCATGTTCTCGACTCATTCTTATACCTAAATGCCTTTGCCTTTATTGTTGTAATATCGTTTGCAACCAATGGTGCTTCATAAAGTAGACTATTCGCAGTAACTTCAGAACCATCAGTTGTATAGCGTATCACTGCCTTATCAAAAGTAGAAAGAACAACTGCTTGCGATTTAAAATCAGCCGAGCGTACAATTTCTCCTTTCACATCAAATAGATGTTTCCCAAAATTATAGCCCTTAGCTGAGTAGAACGACATCAACCGAATTAGCTTCTCACAAAACAATGGATAATTTTTCGGAGCCGATGACCATCCCACCTCTGCAGCAGCTGCCAAACGGGGCAGTGATTGATACTGCAGCAACGAAAAGCTATTTATATGTTCACTCCAGTGTGAAGCTTGTACTCCCCAAATATTGGCAGTTTGAGCTTGAGTGAGTGACTCACACAACGGTTCAAATCCATAGGTACGTTCCATAGGCACAGTACCTAGCAATGCAGGTGGTTCCGAGGCCATCTCAAAAGTTTGATAGTAATTTAGGTAGAAATACTTAGAAGGAGTCAAGATGACTCTATTCCCTCCCTTAGCAGCCTCATAAGCATAGCTTTCAGAGCGCCATGCCATCAAAACAGAAGAGGTTGACGATAACCCATTTTCTAACATCTCGTCCCAACCAATCATCACTTTGCCATTACGATGCAAAAACTGCTCAAGTTCACCCATAAAATAGGATTGAAGCCTATTTTCGGGAGATATAGAGTCATTAACAGCCAACCCCAAGCTTTTTATTTTCTGCTGACACTTCTCACACGCCCGCCAGCGGTCTTTGGGGCACTCATCTCCGCCCAAATGAAAATAAGCTGAAGGAAAGAGAGGAATTACTTCACTCAGTACCTCCTTCACAAATTGCAAGGTAGCCTCATTCCCCCCACAAAGCACATCCTCCGAGACTCCCCACCGAGTCCTAACCGCGTAATTCTTCCCTTGGCATCCTAATTCAGGATAGGCTGCCAAAGCTGCATTCATGTGCCCTGGCAAATCTATTTCAGGAATAACCTCTACGTTTCGGCTAGTAGCATATGCTACTATTTCACGAATTTCTGCTTGCGTATAGTAACCTCCGTAGGGTACTCCATCAAATTTATTGTTGCCATATCCTACTACTGTTTCACTACGAATAGAGCCTATTTCTGTTAGTCGTGGATAGCGTTTGATCTCAATCCGCCACCCCTGATCATCTGTAAGGTGCCAATGAAAGTAGTTCAATTTATGCATTGCCAGCATATCGATAAAGGTTTTTACCTCTGCAACACGAAAGAAGTGGCGACTTACATCTAAATGAGCTCCTCTATATCCAAAACGAGGGGCATCTTCAATCACCACACAAGGTAGGTCAATCATTTCACCTACCTCTTCGCCTATAGGAAATAGCTGCAACAACGATTGAACCGCATGAAAAGCACCAGCCTTTGCCGCAGCACGCACCACTATTCGTTCAGGAGTAACTCGTAGTATATACTCCTCCTGCTGTAAGGAATCATCTGCTTCAAAAAGTAGATAGCGCTTGGTTTTACTCATTTTATCCACGCTCTTTTTCATCACAACCTTCGCTTCAACAGCTTCAGGAAGCAGCTCTACTAGCAAATTAGCAGCTCCCGTGAACTGAGCATCTTCCACGAATAGTTCTAACGTCTCTCCTTTCATGAAGACAAAGGAACCGGGTAGTTGCCTCATACTACGTGGAGTGGGTAAAATAGTCCGAGCCATTGCCCCTGAAACAAAACAGAGGAAAATCGAAACCAAAGCTATCATTTTCTTAATCACCGTACAGTTCATTTTATAGTATCATTTTTATAGGTTTATTCATTCGGCTTAAAAACAGATTGATTCATTTCCACCCATTTTTTCTTACTTTGTTGGTACTAGATAGAGATGCCCCAGCAGAAATTGATATCACTTCAACTTTTCAATCAACCTATACAAATAAGTCCTCCAACAGCCACTCATTCAGTCGGTAACCGAGTCGTAGAGCTCCTGTTCTATCAACTCCACAAAAAGTTTTTCCAACCTCTCAACCACCTTGGTAGCATATCTCTGTCCCTTTTCAGCAGTCGATTCTCTCGGATTTCCCACTCCAGTGTCTTGGGTTGTTTTTTGCCAATTTCTAGGGCTCCAAGCCGTATGGTCATTGAGCGATTCAATAGTAAATGGTCTACTCTTTCCACTACCACATTTCGACAAGTCAACCAAATGGGGATAATAGTGCATCATCACCGATGTTTCTAGCTCGCCAGCATGGTTGTCAGGATGTTCAAAATAACCCTCTTGAGGCACTATGGCATACCAATCGCAAAGTACCAAGGTGAAAGTTGGATACTCCACCAATAGGTCACGAATCATCGACTTAAACGAATTTCCTCCATGCCCGTTTAGAATAACCAACTTCTTGCTACCTTGGTGGTTCAAAGAGATTACTATATCTCTTAAAATCGCATATTGTGTAGCGTAACTGGTATGAATACACATCGGATATTCGCGCTGACCTGGGTTCTGCATACCCAATGAAATAGGTGGCAATACCGCACAGCTATACCCCCGTTCTTTATACAAATGATTAGCCGCCTCTAAAGCTACAGCTTGGGGCAACATACAGTCAGTCAAATAGGGCAAATGCAAATTATGAGGTTCCGTAGCCCCCCAAGGCAAGACAACCAAATCAATCTTTCGGTGACAAAGTTCACCGTAAGTAGTCGTAGCAATTTCCATTCTATGGTTTTTAAAAGGTTAATAATTAGGGATAGCAGCTATTTAAAGCACTACCTCCCCCATCAATGAGTATCGTTTCACCTCCCTCTTTTGCCTCTGCATCTGTGGCATCAATCACGAAGTAAACATTATCAGGACAACGCATATCGGTAAAACGTCCCGAATGCATTGGCACCAACAGTTCTTGCCCATCTACCTTCCGATAGAGAGAAGTGCTTATCCATTTGCTACCAGCCACTTTGGTTTGAGTGGGTTGCGCCGGTTTTCCCTCATTCCTTACTTGGTCTATGGCATTTACCCGCTTAAAATCAATTAAGGCGGTGGAAGTATAACCATCGCATTGAAACGCTCGCTCAAACTTTTTCCCCGCTCCCTCTACGGTAAAAAGAAGCATTCTATTGGCATTTACTTTCAGTGTCAGTGTCACCTGCTCACCCTCGTACCAGTAGTAAGCTGCCTCTGCTGGAGCATTTTCATAAAGTGCTTCCTGCCCAGTTTCCAAGAAAGCAGTACGTCGAAGAAAGGGGCGGAAAGCACGCTTCTCTTTCGAGATGGAACCATCGGGCAGTTTCACCACCTCCCAAGTAAGCCCTATATCAGTCTCCTGACCACTTGCATTCCCCCCCATATAAACTGAAGGATTGTCTAAATACTGACCCGGTTTAGCCGGATCTTTGCGCAAGGGATCAAACGTAATGGTAGGAAGCACCACCGTTCCCGTTATACCACTCCATACATCTTTAGATGTTAAGCACTTGCGATAATAGGCTCCATCAAAGCAATTTACATCCTTTTCAGGTCTCTTCTCTCCATCAAAATAACCATAGATCGGGTCGGCAGTATTACTATCTGAATTGGAACAAGCAACCAGAACAACCGAGGTGCAGAATGACAAAAGTATTGTCGATATTTTATTCATTATATTCTATTTTTTTAGTGAATTATCAGTAAGTTCTCCAAAACCATTTTATCCATACAAAGAAGCTAGTTAATCCAACCGTCGCTATACTACTCGCTAAATTTAGTAAGAAGTGACGCCTATAAATTATCAGCACTCCCCTGTATCATATTTATTAAACCGATTACAGGCATCAAAGCTCTATCGGTACCTGAAAGGTGGGTATGCGCAAACCCTACAATCATCGAGTCGGTATTGTGATAGCCCGAGCACCAACTCCACCCTTTGGCAAATTAGTAGAAACCAGTGCACCATACCGTGGGGTACCAAAGTCCTCACAAATACATATCCACCACTACCAATCAAAGGGAATACATGAGCCAAATAATTGGGTTCAATCAACGGCTTTCCACACGAAGGAGTGGCAAGGGCAACAAAGGAATCAATCTTTTTTAATCATTATTTTATCGCTTAAATGAACCTGTTACATCCACTGGAAGCATTTCAAAAGGGTTCAGCACGGCATCCACAGCTACTGCAAATTCCAATCGACTCACTGGTCTATTACCAGTAAAATCACTCAATCCCCACTCCTTCCAACTCGTTTCGTTCACACGTTTTTCAATAGCCTCCTTCGCAGCTATTCGATTTATCAACTCCACCGCTTGATCTACCGTTACCTCCTTTGAGGTAAATAATGGTAGCTCCACACTTGGATAGAGCATCAGCACTCCCTCTACGGCATCCTTCACCAACAAAGGCTGATTGGTATAGAACCAAGTTTGGTTTGTCCACCCCACATTTAGCCCTGTACCCTTCAACATACCGGTTGTTCCAATTCGCTGTATCGCCTTAAAGTGTGGGTGCCCCTTGGGCAAGTCTAAATAAGGTAATAAGTAACTGCCCCCCGCTAGCAACTCCGTTTGTACATCACGAACCGATACTTGGTCCACTGCTATATCTTGTTTCACCGTCAAAGCTGCCAATGTCCCAGCTGCCTGCCCTATTTGCAAGACCACCGGTTGTAAACGAGTAGAACCATTGACTAAGTTCGATACAGAAATCGATTTTTCAGCCACAATCAACCCCTTCACCTCCTTTGGAATCATCACCCCCAAAGGCAATCCATACGAAGGAACTGGATAAAAGTGTAAATCGGGTAATTTATCCCACTCGGGGTAACGCGCATGATGGTGATCCACTGGATAGTCACCTACTCCTATTGAAGTACGATACAACGACTGCTTTTGGTCATAAGGCTTCGCCACATCATTTACCGTGAAACGAACCAATCCATGAATGCGTCTCGATTCTCGGTGGTAAGGAATAAAGGGAAGCTTATCGGGCGTATTAAATTCATCGTCAGCTAATCCCAAATTCTTCATACCTAAATGCGTTTGCACATAGTATAGGAATGACAGCGTAAAATCTTTTGCCTTTTGCAATGCTATCTCTCGCTCCTTTGGACTCATTTCAATAATATTGAGGTAGCAGTCATTTCCCTCAATGGGCCAGTTAAGCATATATTTATTATTGGGCAACTTACCGTAGGTAATCATCTCCTCGGGTGCCCATACACGCTGACTCTCTTTGGGATTCACACACTCGGGAACCTTGCACGAACAGTAAAAATAGTCAGGATTGTAATTAGCTGGTTCCTCAATAGTCTTATCAGAACCAGGACCGTAATCTTTCAAAATCGCCACATAGGTTAAATCCTGAATTATATCATTAACCGTATCAGGGGCTATATCCTCACCACTTTGATTACGGGAATCCATCCCGATGTCATACTTCACACCACACATTTTAGCTACATCACCGAGTTCCGTAGCATCAACCAATACCTTTGTCTTCAGCTCCTTAGTCTCCCCTTGATGGCTCACGACGACTTTCCATTCTCCCGAGGATAACTGCTTAATCTCTTTTACTGTAGTGCCATAACGTATCGACAAGTTAGGCTCACGTGCCGCTATATTCTTTAACACCGCATTCCCTACTGATGGCTCAAAAAGCACATTACTTACCCAACCTGTTGCCAAGCTATCATAGCCTCCATATCGCGCTGCCAAGCTATCACAAAATTCACCAAAGAACCCCGAGGGAAGTTGGTGGTTACCATCCACCGCACTCACACCTGCCGAGGTCAACATGCCTCCTAACCATTCGTACTCCTCTACAATGAGTGTCTTAACACCCATACGAGCAGCTTGTACACCTGCAGCTGTGCCCGAAGCACCACCACCTATAATTAAGACCTCCGTCTGCTCTACCTGTGTGCAACTCATCAAAGCCACAAAGCAAAGCGACACTATATAATTCCTTTTTTTCATTCTATTTACCCGAATTATCAACAAAGTTTCATTGCTCCTAATATCTGCAAATTATTTTGCAATCTATTATATTTCAAATAATTACCAATATCCTCTTTCACCCATTTGGGTGAAAAATATTTTTCCACAACTATCTCTATTATACTATTGTGCAAAAAAGTTGCGGACTTAAAGTTCTCCTTTAAACACTACTATGCAACCTCTTCTTTAAGCAAAGTTGGCAAATACGCCTCTGACCTATGAGCCAATCAGTAGAGAGCTTCAGGGGAGGATGAACCCTAGTAAAGAACATAACTAAAACGAGCATCCTCCCTCTGAAAAAGAGAAATAGTAGAATATACCTGATACTACAGTTTCTCTAATACCTTCCAACATTGGTATAACCCCCTAGGTACATGAAAACAACCTTTCCACTTTCCACCCTTCAAGGGCAAAAGCACCTCACCTTGTCTGTTTAAATAGCCATACCATTCGGGATATTCATTATCCTTAAAATGGCTCCAAGTGTAGTCGTGTATCTTTTCAAACCACGCTAAGCACTCCTTCGATCCTGTCAATTGATACCCCTTCAGCATCGTAATAAGCGATTCTATATGAACCCACCATAACTTTTGATCCCACTCCAACTGTTGAGGCGGGTTTCCTAATCGATCCATAAAATAAAATATACCGTCGCATTTAGGGTCCCATCCATAGCTTACCATTTTCAAAGCTATATCTGTAGCCTTTTCTATCAATTCAGGACGTTTTAATCGCTCGCCCAAATCCATAATAAACCACATCGCCTCAATGGCATGTCCCGGATTTAACAAGCGTCCTTCAAAGGTGTCAGATAGCGATCCATCTAGCTCTACGTTCTCTACTACCAATCCTAGCTCTGGACGGTAGAACACCTCCATTACCTCGTGTATACACTCCTCCATACGCTTCACCAACTCCTCTTCTTCCAGCAAGTGCTCTATCTCCAAGGCTAGGTTACACAATATCATAGGCAATGCAAAATTTTTCAAGTTACGTGTCCCTGGATAGGCTTTGTTCCATTTCCCCTTGGGATTCTCTACCTTGGTCAAAATCTTAGCAAACGTTTTTTTGGCTATATCGGCATACTCCTGATTGCCAGTAGCCAAGCTTAACTGCCCAAAAGCCATCGTGGCAAAAGTGTAAGAAAATATATTATAAGGTTCTATCAATGGAGCGCCCTTTTGATCCAAAGAGAAGTACCAATTCAACTCCCCATCATGACCATACTTCTTTAAAAACTCGGCTCCTCGTATGGCACAATCCAACCACTCCTGACGCTTTTCTACCTTGTTATACAACATAGCAAAGAGCCACACTTGGCGTCCTTGTAACCATATAAACTTATCAGTGTCGTATACACGTCCATCTCTATCCAAACAAGTAAAATAACCCCCATACACATTATCTTGCGAGTTATTTAACCAAAAGGGGACTACTTGATCAAGTAATTCCGAACGATATATTTTCTCTAATTCTCTAAAATCCTTCATACTAATTCATTTTTTAATTCTATCAATCGAATCTTTTCTAATTTCTTAATTGCCCAGCATTTCACTTAGTAAACTCTAAGCCAATAAATAGTATCCCTCGCTGGCAATTGGAACAGTCCAAGCGTTTCATTTAGTAAACCCTAAGCACCTCTCTCCCAATACTTTTCAATCTCCTCCAAACTTTTCCCTGTTGTTTCAGGCACCCAGAAACGGATAATTAAGATGTAAGGTATGGACATGGCGGCAAAAAGTAAGAAAGTACCCGCTGGAGTTATACTCTCCAGTAACCAAGGTGTTAACTGACCTATTAAGTAGGTACCAATCCAAAGCGATAGCCCCGCTATTGACATAGCCACCCCACGCACCTTCATGGGAAACATCTCTGAAAGCAGCACAAAAATAACCGCACAGATTGAGATTGCACAACAAAATACATAGGTCAAGAAGAAGAATAGCAGATAACCATTTGGTACTCCCATAGCGGCACCAAACTGAAAGTAACCCCCTATGAGTAGAAGCATAGCAATCATACCTGACACTCCCCAGTAAACCAATTTCTTACGCCCTACACGATCTATAATAAAAAGGGCTAACACCGTAGTCAATACATTGACCAATCCCACCAATATTTGGTAGAAAAGCGAATCACCCTGTGACAGCCCACTCTCGGAAAAAATTGTAGGGCCGTAATACAACACTGCATTTACCCCCATAAACTGTCCCAATATCGCTATAGCGGCCCCAATTGCTACCGCTTTTAAGATAGATGGACGCATCAAAAAATGCCATTCCGACTCCTTTTTTCCGGAAAATAGCTGCTTCAATCGATTCATCTCTACCAAAGCCTCCTGTTGATCTCCCCCTAAACGATTCATTAATACCAACGCTTTGGCATCCCTCCCTTTCAAAAGTAACCAACGCGGACTTTCGGGAATAAAAACCAAAATAATTAAAAAGAGCAAAGCAGGCAGAAACTCCATACCTAGCATACCCCGCCACACTTCATTCACAAAAACTAAGTCAAACAAACCTCCAGAGCTCACAAATGAACCAACCGAATATCCAAGCAACTGATAATTGACCAAATAAGCTGCTAAAAACCCCACTGTTACCGCCAATTGATAAAGCGAGACCAACATGCCTCGATGCTTAGGAATTGCAATTTCCGAAATATACAGGGGTGAAATAATCGATGCTACCCCAACACCTACTCCTCCTAGTAGGCGGTAGAGAATCAAATCACTCATATTGTTACAAAGAGCACATCCCAAAGCCGAAGCTGAAAAAAGTAATGCCGCCACTAACAGCGAAGGTTTACGCCCATATTTATCACTCAGTACCCCTGCTACCGATACACCCAAAATAGAACCCACCAAGGCACATCCCACATACCATCCTTTGGATAAGGCATCTAAGCCAAACTGAGTAGACACCTGATCAATCGTGCCTGATATAACAGCCGTATCATACCCAAATAAGAAACCACCTAAAGCAGCCACTACCGAAAGGAATAGTGTATAACTAAAATTCTTGCTCATCTTATTAATCAGTTAATTAGAATGCTATTTAATATCAAAATATTCACAGTAACGATTATACAAGTGTCCCGCCTGTAGGTAAGCCGACTGCGGACTCATAAAGTGCGAAAACTCAAAAGTAATTCCCTTGTCATAACCTGCTCGCTTGGCAGCTTCTAACTTCATCCTTAGCTTATCGAATTTTATAGGGAAGAACCTAATCGGCATATCACGATCAAAAGTTTCAGCATTGGTCCAGCACTGCATATTGTATTTATCAGCTAATTTCTTGTTTACTTCAAAGAAAGCATCTAATTCGTCGTAATCAATGTGACCATCTTGAAACGCCACTGCGTCGATTACATCCGATATACTAGCAAAGATTTCTCCCCATTCTCTTTCGTGCTCCTCTACAGTTACCGCATCACGTTTGCTCAATTCACCCGAGGCAGCCATCACCGCCTTTTTGCCATCAATCCAAGGCGATATAAAGGTAGGCAGCCCACCAGACACCTCTTTACATTGTTTACCTAGAGCACGAAAAGATTCAATAGCCCCTTTGGTTTTTCGGCTTATCTCTCCACTTATATACCATCCACCAAAGCTATTATACTTTTCACCATACTTGCGCCACACCTCTTCTATTACATATTGGTTCTCCTTAATTTCCCACGTCAAATCACCCGTATCCCAATACTTGCCCGAATCGTACAAACCAAAATAGAATTTCATTCCATACTTTTCAGCCAATTGCAAATACATATCGACCAAATCAACTGAGGGGCGATAGCAACCCTGCTTCATTAAGTGTTCCGAGGGGTAAGTAATAAATTTTCGATAACCCGAGCGAATCATAATAACCGTATCAATGCCGATCTTTTTCATGTGTTGAAAATCAAGGTCCCATTCCTTCCAACCCCAGTTTTGATGCGGTATGTCATGTGAAATTTCATCTAAAAAGGTACCTGTTATAGAAAGAGCATTCTTTTTAGGAACAATCAGTTGATTATCAAATCCAACCAAATCAGCCTTTCCCAACATAGACTTTGTCTCCTTACTACTCGGAGTACAAGCGACACCTCCTAAACCAGCGGTTGCTATCACACTAGATGCAATCGCCATCTTTTTTAAAAAATCTCTACGGCTTTCTGTTTTCATAATATATCATTAATTATATCATTAATTAATCAATTTCTGTATGCGAATTAAATACATTATTTTCAAAAAACACCAACTATTAATAATTTTATTTACTAATACGTGCGATAATATGCAATTTTATTCAACCATCTCGGAGTAGTAACTAAAAAATATCGTTGTCAGTTACTCTGATAGATAAAGGAATCATTTTAAAAATAGGGTGAAAATAGTCCATTAAAAAATACTCAAACAACTGTATATCAATCAACTTAAAAAAAACAAATCCGATTATCAATAAATTCTAAGTAAAACTTATACAACCCAAATCCACTCTTTATCAATTTTTAAATTATAAATAGAGAAGAAGCCAAATAACAAAAACAAATTACTATCAAGCCAAATCTTCTCTATTTTTTTTAATAACTTTGCCACAGCTATAACTAGAGGAAAAAGTATGACCAAACAAACGCACTTACTAACAAAAGAGGGTTCTAACAGTAAATCTGAGCAAATCAAGTTCGATATACTCCGAATATTTGCCAACAACGGAAATTCATCTATCGCTGAAATTAGCAGAGAAACGAATTTAAGCACCCCCACTATCACCAAAATCTTAAACAATTTAATAGAAAAAGGGGACCTTATAGATTATGGAAAACAAGAAACCTCGGGAGGTAGAAAACCTAATATATATGGACTTAATCCCGATTCGGGATACTTTGTAGGAACTGATATTCGTAAACACTCCATCAACATAGGGATTATTGATTTTTATGGAGAAGTGGTATATATGGAGAATAATACTTCATTCAATCTAAAAGATACAGATGAGACCTTGAATCAAATATGCCATTTAACGACAAAAGCTATAGAAAAATCAGGTATTGCTTATCATAAAATAATTGCTTTTTGCTTTAATATTTCTGGAAGGATAAATCACAATACAGGAGTTAGCTACAACTACTTCTTCAAAAAAGAAAGAGCACTTGCCGATATTTTCAAAGAGAAACTAGGTCGCAAAGTATTTATTGAGAATGACTCACGCTCTATGTGTTACGGTGAATATAATAAGGGAGTTGCAGCAGGCACAGAAAATACACTCTTTATCAATATAAGCTGGGGACTAGGTGCTGGGATGATCCTGGACGGACACCTGCATTACGGAGCATCTGGATTTTCAGGAGAGTTTGGACACATGCCCTTCTTTAATAACGAAATATTCTGCCACTGCGGAAAAAAGGGATGCACTGAAACAGAAGCCTCTGGATCAGCAATGTATCGCCTTCTCCTAGCTAAACAACAGGCAGGAGCCCGCTCTATACTATCGAAAAAAATAGAACAAAACGAAATCATTAGCACAAATGACATGGTACAAGCTGTCATTGACGAAGATATGCTTATGATAGAAATAGTGGAAGAGGTAGGCAATAAACTAGGGAAAGGAATAGCTGGTCTTATCAATATTTTTAACCCTGAGATGGTAGTCATTGGAGGTTCAGTGGCCTGCGTAGGTGACTATTTACTACTTCCCATTAAAAGTTCTATCAAAAAATATTCTCTCAATTTAGTAAGCCAAGATACCTCTATAAAAATATCACAATTGGGCAATAATGCAGGCGTGATAGGGGCCTGCTTCATTGCAAGAAATAGAATATTAGGCATCCTGTAAAGGAGTCTAAATGTACTCAAGTTATTTAACCACAAACTTCCGTCTACTTAACTATCCACACACAGTTATGCAGAGTTAAGCAAACGGAAGCTAATAGGGGGCATCTACCCGATAAGAGAGCCTATTTCTAAAAGAGACTCTACTCCTCTACCGATTCAAAATGGGTATATTCGGGCAACCATTTATCCAAAAGTTGTTCCACTTTCCGCTCCATTTCGGGTGTTATGTGCTTTCTCATTTGATAAAACAGAAACAGAAGCGAAGCTGCTTCATCTAACCATCCCACAATGGGTGCTTTTTTAGCTGGCAAGAGATCAATGGGTAGTACCAAATAAGCCAATGCCAATGCGATGCTCCATTTATCTTTTGAAGGAGTTTTCTCACCTCTCATCACAAAATAGAGTAACAGTGCCGGACGCAAAGTCACTCGTCCCAATTGGGTCGCATAACGTTGAAGCTTTTCCAACAAATAGTCGCTATTCAACAGTCTATAGTCCATTTCCTGATCCGTTTAGAGATTACCAAATAGAGACGCGTTTTTCGGGTGCCACATACATTGAATCACTCTCTTCGATTCCAAAAGCGTCATACCAAGCATCAATATGAGGAAGTGCACCATTTACACGCCATCTTCCCAACGAGTGAGGACCCGTTTGAGTCTGTAGGCGCATCTGCTCTTCACGAATATTTCCTGCCCATATACCGGCATAAGCCAAGAAGAAGCGTTGTTCGGGGGTAAATCCCTCTTTTACTTCCAAAGGTTTATCCATCGTTGCATTTTGGAATGCTTGGAACGCAATTTGCAATCCACCATTGTCTGCTATATTTTCACCCAAAGTCAATTTCCCATTTACATGCAGACCTGGAAGCACCTCTATTTTATCAAAGAAGTCAACCATGACCTGTGCGCGTTCATCAAATCGTTTCGCATCCTCTGCACTCCACCAATCTTTTAGGTTACCATCTTTGTCAGATTGGCGACCTTTGTCGTCAAATGCATGAGTCATTTCGTGACCAATAACCACACCAATACCTCCGTAATTAAAGGCATCATCAGCATTTACATCAAAGAAAGGATATTGCAAAATACCAGCGGGAAAACAGATTTCGTTGGTTGTAGAACGGTAATAAGCATTTACCGTTTGTGGTGTGATTCCCCACTCCTCTTTGTCAACCTCTGTCCCCACCTTGGCTAAGTTGTAAGCAATTTCAAATGCAGTAGCTCGCTTCACATTGGCATAATAAGAGTCTTGTTCAATGGTTAGGCCAGAATAATCTCTCCAATTGTCAGGATACCCCACTTTTACGTAAAAAGCATCTAACTTCTCCATAGCCTTAACTTTTGTGCTATCGCTCATCCACTCCAAGGCTTGAATGCGTTCACCCAAGGCTACTTGTAGATTCTCTACCAATTGAATCATTCGCTCCTTGGCAGCTGGCGGGAAATACTTCTCGACATACATCTGTCCAACAGCTTCACCCAACATATTATCAACCGAAGCTACCGCACGCTTCCAGCGAGGTTGGTTCTCTTTCTTACCCGAAAGGATTTTTCCATAGAAATCAAAGTCTTGAGCTACGAACTCATCACTCAAATATCTAGCAGCACTATCAATCAACTGCCACTGCATATAGGCAATGTGTTTGGATAGAGATACCTCCTTGATTAACTTCTCAACTTCGTAGATAGGAGTTAACTGAGATACACTCAAGCTTGTTACATCAGGTAGTTGAAGTGCAGTAAAGAACGCATTCCACTGAATGGCTGGAAAAGTTGTTTTCAACTCTTCCACACTCATTTTATGGTAGTTCGAATGAGGATCTCTTAGCTCAACAGGAGCATAAGAGGCCTTAGCTATGCGTGTCTCAATCTCTAAAACAGCCTCCATATTCTTTTGGGCTTTTGCCTCATCACAACCTACCAACTGAAACATTTTAGCAACGTGCGCTTTATAGGCATTGCGAATAGCAACTGTAGCCTCATCCTTGTCAAGATAATATCCTTTACGCCCTAAGCCGATCCCTCCTTGATAGAGTTGAAAAAGATTTATCTCGCTATTTTTCACATCAGCACCCACATAAAAAGAGAAGTAAGGGTTTGCACCGCTGTAATAGAGTTGCGCCACCATAGGAATGATTTCTGATGGGTCATTCAAAGAGGCAATCTTCTCTAAATCTGCTTGAATGGGTTGAAAACCCTCTGCATTCAATTTCTCTGCATTCATAGCCAAGTTGTATACATCAGCTATTTTTTGTGCCACCGTACCCTTTTCGTGGGTAGATTCGGCTATCTCTGTGATCAAACCTTTTAGCTGCTCGCGGTTGCTTTCTGCCAACATATCGAACGAACCAAAACGTGAATATTCATCTGTCAATGGGTGGTTTTTCATCCATCCACCACAAGCATAATCATAAAAATCAGTTCCACATGCCACCGCTGTATCTAAGTTCTCCAAATAGATGCCTGACCCAAGAGCTTTTGATTGCTTGGGCTGACAGCCCGTAGCCAAAGTCATACTCACAACCATCATTGGTAAAAAAAGTTTCACATTCATCGTTATCTTGTTTTTAATTATTCATTATTACTGCATCTCCTCTACTTCCATAGAGAGCTCTTCCCATTTCTCTACCACACCATCAAGTTCTCTCTTTAGTGCTCCATGCTTTTCATAAAGCGAAACATCAGCTGCTCCTTCAGGAGTAGTCATCTTCTCTTCAATAGCTGTAATCTCACTCTCTATCTTTTCAATCTGCTTCTCACAGGCCTCCACCTCTTTCTCTAGTTTACGCACGCGCTTTTGCAACTCTTTCTGCGCCTCATAAGAGAGTCGATTCTCACTCGTAGCCTCTGCAGTACTCTTTGCAACCGATGCAGTAGGCGAAGTAGAAAGTTGTAGTTCGTTCAGTGATTCCATTCTCTTTTTCTGGAGGAAATCATAGATTCCACCCATATGTTCACGAACCACACCTGCGCCAAACTCATATACTTTAGTCACCAATCCATCGAGGAATTCACGGTCGTGCGATACAACAATAACGGTTCCATCAAAATCATTAATGGCTGCCTTTAGTACATCTTTCGAACGAAGGTCAAGGTGATTTGTTGGCTCATCGAGAATCAATAGATTTACCGGCTCCAACAATAGCTTAATCATAGCCAGACGACTACGTTCACCACCCGAAAGTACTTTCACCTTTTTGTCCGACGCTTCACCTCCAAACATAAAGGCTCCAAGTAGTTCACGAATCTTTAAGCGAGCCTCTCCCTGTGCCACGCGGTCAATGGTATCGAAAACAGTTAAATTCTCATCCAACTGCTGCGCTTGGTTCTGTGCAAAGTAACCTATCTGTACGTTGTGTCCCAACGTTAGTTTCCCATCATAAGGAATCTGCTCCATGATACATTTGACCAAAGTCGATTTTCCCTCACCATTTTTTCCTACAAAGGCCACCTTCTCACCGCGGTTGATAGTGAGAGTTACCTGACTAAAGACCTGCTGCTCGCCATATTTTTTCCCTACCCCCTCACAAATAACGGGATAGCTACCCGAGCGAGTAGCCGGTGGAAAGCTAAGATTTAACGAAGAGCGATCTTCATCATCGATTTCAATCTGCACAATTTTCTCCAATTGCTTCACACGGCTTTGTACCTGTATCGCTTTAGAAGATTTGTAACGGAAACGTTCTATAAACTCTTCGGTCTCTTGGATTTGCTTCTGTTGATTCTCATAAGCACGCATTTGTTGCTCGCGACGCTCCTTGCGAAGTACTACAAATTCATCATAAGCCACCTTATAATCATAAATATGTGCACACGATATTTCAATGGTACGATTGGTTACTTGGTTGATAAAAGCCCGGTCGTGACTAACCAGCACCACAGCACCAGCATTGACTTTGAGGAAGTTCTCCAGCCACTGAATACTCTCTATATCCAAGTGATTGGTAGGCTCATCGAGTAATAAAACGTCAGGTTTGCGTAAAAGCAACTTGGCAAGTTCAATACGCATACGCCATCCCCCACTAAATTCGGAGGTAGAGCGGTTAAAATCTTCACGTTTAAAACCAAGCCCCATCAAGGTACGCTCTATTTCTGCCTTGTAGTTTGTTCCACCCATCAGTAGAAAACGTTCGTTTTCATGAGTAAATTTCTCAATCAACGCATGATACTCCTCCGATTCATAATCAGTACGATCAGCCATCTCCTGACTCAATTTTGCCAATTGAAGCTGCATTTGAGCAATCTGTTCAAAGGCCATTTCTGCCTCTTCAATTACCGTATGGCTGTCACTTAGAATCATAACCTGAGGAAGATAGCCAACAGAGACATCGCGAGGCAAAGAGACACGTCCTTCGGTAGGTTGTTGCATACCTGCCAAAATCTTTAACATCGTGGACTTTCCAGCACCATTCTTTCCAACTAGGGCGATACGGTCTCGCTTATTTATAACGTAAGATACATCCTCAAAAAGAGGAGTAACTCCAAATTCTACTTTTAAATTCTCTACTGATACCATTTTGTTCGTTTAATCTTGGAAATAAAGCCGGACAAAGATAGCCATTTATTTGGGTAAAAAGGAGAGCTCTTTAGAAGAAACAGAGTCCCTAACAGCCAAAAAGAGAAATCCACCCTAAAATTCATCGGCATACAATGATAAAATATTCAACAACCAATCACTCATAAAGTTCCCCACCATTCAATATTCTGCGGCAGAAGGAGCAAAAGAAACCCTCAAATAGGCTTATCTATTCCAATCAATATCCTCTTTGTAGAGAGAAGGCTGAATACAATAATTATCAAAAGAGGCAATGTGAAAAGCGAAATCTAAACAAGTACAATCAAATATTTAAAGAATGTTGTAAAAACAATCAAAACAGCACTTTACGTTTGGATATTTCCTAGAAAGCAGTACATTTGTAGTGTGTTTTTCATAGTATTAGATTTAAGGTTAACAAAGGTTGGAGCAAGGCGTTGCTCCTTTTTTTTTGCCCCACACTCCTTTTTCTAGTAAAAACGATTCTTTTTTTGATTCCAAGGAGAGAACTAATCGTTCTTTTTTTGTTATATAGTATAGAAGCATTTATAACAGCAGTTTCTATACCCTTTCAAAAGAATAAGAAGCCATTGTTACAAACATTCTAACAATGGCATATTAACAGAAACCATTGTACACAAACTATTAAAAAGAACAACAGGAGACCTACTACTAAAAGAGTCCCTAGCTAATCAAACCAGTATGAAAAAAAAAATCGCCATCCTCTTTTTTTTCTGTTCTATTTGGAGTATAAACCTTCTTGCACAGAGCAGTAAGATAGAAAGCAATGATCAATCTGAGCTAACCCCTCTTGACACCATTCAAACGAAAAGTTCAGAGAATGACTCTATACGAATTGCTCATCTTATGCAAGAGTTGGAGCAGGCCAAGCAAAACGAATCCAACACCCAGTTGGAATTGGCACAACTAAAACTAGAGACCTTCTCGGCTGACTCCTTAAAGCTAATCAAGCAACGAGCTACTATTGATTCGTTACGCCAACAGCACAAAGGTTTTCCCGTTGTCGTAGAGGAAGATACACTCTTCTCTCTTTATGCCAAACGAGGTGGATATACACCCCTAATGAGGTCAGAGTTGAATGCAAAAAACATTGAAGCATTGGGGAAACAGTTTATGCTATCACCCGATTCACTATATATAGAGCATACCGATATTGTAACCGATATTATGTATGCCAACCAAGTGATTGTAACCTTTACAGATAGCGATGCATTGTGGGAAAACACCACCCGTGAGGAGCTTGCCAAACAGGTAAGAGAGGTCATCGTGGTTAAGATTAAAGAGATGCATGAAAAATATAGTTTGCTGCAATATGCCAAACATGCATTCTACTTCTTATTGGTACTTTTGGGTCAATACATCTTTTGGCGACTAACCAATCTGCTTCACCGAAAGGCAAAGGTGTGGATTCACAGCCTCAAAGAAACCAAGCTAAAAAGCATCTCCATACAAGAGTATGAGGTGCTGGATACACGCCGACAAGAGGTTGTTCTTTTCTTCTTTGCCAATATAGTGCGCTATTTAATATTGGGAATTCAACTGCTCTTTTCTGTTCCGCTGCTCTTTTCCATCTTTCCACAAACAAAGCATTTGGCTTACCGCATCTTAAACTATATTTGGTTGCCTATTAAAGGGATTTTAAATGACATTGTCGACTACATACCCAATTTCTTTACTATTATTATCATCTATATTTCCATCAGATACTGCATCAAAGGGATTAAATATTTAGCTTACGAAATAGAAACTGAACGTTTGAAGCTACCAGGTTTCTATGCAGACTGGGCATTGCCTACCTATCACATTGTTCGTTTTTTAATGTATGCCTTTATGATAGCTATGGTCTACCCCTATCTTCCAGGTTCTAAATCGGGTGTATTTCAAGGTGTATCTGTCTTTGTGGGGTTAATAGTCTCTTTAGGTTCCAGCACAGTGATTGGCAACATCATTGCAGGTTTGGTCATCACCTATATGCGCCCCTTCAAGTTAGGCGATCGAATTAAACTCAATGAAACCGTAGGTAATGTAACCGAAAAGACTGCCTTTGTAACACGTATCCGCACCCCTAAGAATGAGATTGTGACCATCCCCAACTCTTTTATTATGTCATCGCATACTGTGAACTACAGTTCATCGGCAAAAGACCTTGGATTGATTATTCACTCCGAAGTAACCATTGGATACGATGCTCCGTGGCGTAAGGTACATCAATTACTTGTCGATGCAGCCCTTGCTACAAATGGTATACAAAAAAGCCCAGAGCCATTTGTTCTCGAAACAGCTTTGAGCGATTATTATCCCGTATACCAAATCAATGCCTACATCAAAGAGGCTGATAAAATGGCTTTAATCTATTCAGAATTACATCAAAATATTCAAGACCACTTCAACAAAGCAGGTGTGGAAATTATGTCTCCACAATTTACTGCCTTCCGAAATGGTAATAAAAGTACCATCCCCGACAAAGAGGCATAACAACTAACTAGCGATAGGGAGGGGGTGATTAGAAGGACTTAAACAAATCGTTTTAATCACTAAGTAAAGATTACTAATCTCGAGATATTGCTATCTCCAAAAAGAGCGGGCCATTGATTATCAGTTGATAATCAATGGCCCGCTAATATTTCCATCAAAGAGACATCTCTTTTTTATTGGCTAATATTTTTTGATAAACTTAATAGAATACACCTAAATTGAAATATTGCTGTCCGGTAAAAAATGGTACGAGTCATTATGTTATCTGATAATCAATACGTTGCTGCGATTCCTCAAAAAGGGGCTTGTCTTTTCATTGGCTAATGATTTTGTAAGAAACTCAACGGAATAGACCTAAATTGAAGCTTATTTACTCTCCAATAGATTCTATTATAGGAAAATCAAGTGATCTTCTAAAGGCATTAAGTTTTATCGGACAGTAATAAAATTGAAGCTTATTTGCTCTCTAATGGATTCTATATATTAGGAAAAAAGTGATTCTATAAAGGCATTACGTTTTATCGGACAGCAATAAAATTGAATGGTTTCAACTTACGGATGACACATTTTAAACAGTCCCATGAAAGTGCTATTATGCCCCTATTGAGAAGCCTCTTGCCTTTCATTATTTAGAAAATGAAAAAGATCTTTTTCTAAACGTCTGTAGATGGGTAAACGTTTGTAGTTCGTATGTTTTGACAACACAAGATCAACTGGCATCTGCCTACGTTGATAACTTGTCAATTCATTATCTAGCTGTACTTGGTGTAGAGCTAGCGACTTTATTTGCTCCTCTCGCTCCCTACGCAACAAGGTACAAACAGGATTTAACAGCTTCAATACCACATTATCTAATATGTGATGCCCCTGAATAAAAAGATAAGTATTCTCTGGGAATAAGCCCAATTGGCGAAGTTCTTTCTTCATTGCCTCTATTTCAGACAAAGCCTTTGGATAGAGATGTTCCAAATCATGTAGCTTAGCCGTTACACGCTTCTCCATTCGTTGCAAACTATGTTCTGGATGATAGACACTTAACTGCTCTACCTTTACATAGGTACAGAAATCAAGCAAAGAGAACTCTTTCAAGATATGTTTTCGATAGAACCAAACAGACCAAATAAAAAGTGGATAAGCGATACGGGAATAAGCCTCCATAAAAGCGGGGAAATCAATAATCAGATGGTCATTCAAAGTAGCTGTTACACACACCTCATGCAGAGATTCAGCATAGCAAAGGTAATTTTCAATGGCATAGGTATAGGTATGAAATACATAGGGATTTTCCAACATATAGCGAGAAATGTAGCTCCTTCCCTGCAATAAATAGTCATAGTCACTATCTACACACGCTATCATATTCTCGCCCAACTGAGGCCCTAAGTTATTCATTAAAACCATCTTCTTCCCTTTCGAGAGGGAGGTTTTTGAGGGAAGCATTACCTCAAAATAACGAGTTTCATCTTCAAAGTCATTTAAAATACCACGCCAAAACGAGATATCGTCATAACTCTCCACATAAGCCACAATCTTACGTCGTTTCTTTTTAGCCTTTAAAGAATTGGCTGCTCCCAAATAGAGCGAAGAGAGGTTTTCAGACAATCGCTTTCCCATATTTTTCTATAAATTTAATAAAGACCTATCACCCATTCAACTCTACAAGTTTTCTATTTGCTTATACTTATCTTTGAAAAATAGTTACAGAGTAAAATGGTTATACGATAGATATTCGAGACTTAGTAGATTAGATACCAACAGAGTAACAAGAGTTTTGTCTTCTTAATTTGTTAACATTTTGCCAGTGCAGTGATATCACTCACTTCAGTTACTGCATCTAACCACCCATCCATTATCACAGCAGGTGAATGTGTCGTAAGAATGATTTGCACAAAAGGGTTAAGTTCACGAATCAAACGTATCATCTTTTGTTGCCACTCGATGTGAAGAGAGATTTCAGGTTCATCCATAAAGAGAACACCCGGCTTTTGATCTTGTATCAAAACAGTCAGTAAGATAACGAGTATTTGTTTCTCTCCCGAAGAGAGTTGATAAGGAGAGAGCAGCTCGCCCTCAGATTCGAACAATATTTCATTTCTCTTCCGAACGATCTTCTTTTCCGTTTCAGAGAAAAGCTCATCTATCATATCCTGAAATCGCTTTTTAGGAAAAGAGAATTGAGCTGCTACAGCCTGTCCCTCTTCATCGCCCGAAGTGAGAGCTTCTATGATTCGATTCCCAATATTAACTTGATAATCCAAGTAGCGCCGTTGCAATTGATAAAGTTGCCAATCTAATTCGGTCTTCACCTCTTGGTCTCCCATCTTCTCCAGCAGTTCAGCATGAAGTAGTGGCCTATCAAAGCTACGTATCACATCGTAATGAATGGAAGTAGCATCTGCAGGCGAAAAGTGGAAACATACGTTGCTAGGAGCAGTTGTTGCATTGTTCAATGAACCTGTTTCTAACAAACGGAGCATCTTTACCGATTGATTCATAATGGTACTTTTCCCAATGCCATTGATACCGCTCAGTATATTTACATCAGGGCGTAGATTCCAACTGATATTTTTTCTTCCCCAGAGACCTTTAATCTCGATGCTTGTAATGTAGTCTGCTTGTTTTTTCATCGCTCTTCTTGTTAACATCCTAACAAAGATATACATTCTTCACACAAACTACCATCTTTGTATCGTTTTTAAATAAAAAAGAGTGGCTATTAAAAACTTACAGCACAGCTGTACCAAGGAGTACACACTGTGCTGTAAAAATTGGTGCTTTCCCGTGAGGAAAGAATCTTTCAAATGGTATTAACAGCCCCTTCTAGGTAGCTCCTAAAGGGCTAGTACTCTTAATTCACGATGAGTGCATATCCTTTCTGAGGATAAAGACATACAGCCTTTCATGGTACATCCCTTACTTCACATTAACTACATAGCCCGAGGTATGCCCTGCAAACTGAGGAGCATAAATCGATTGTGCTGTAGAAATACCACCTTGATAACGACCTCGTTGGGTCACATAAACCTTGTATTCCAATTGGTACTCTCCTTTAGCCACTCTATCGATATAGAAAGAGGCCGAAGCATCTTGTATCGCTTCGTAGTAACTGATGCCCCCTGCATAGCGATGTCCCGAATGAGAACTTTGCGGTTCAAAGCAAGCAGCCCGCCACTCTTTTACCTCTACAAAGTCAATGGTGCGGTCAGCACGTAGGGTGAGTCGAACGGTAATAGCATCACCCGGTTCCAAGGTATCATTAGCTCCTACCACTTTCCCATTGCGCAGAAGAGTACGAGTTAGATGCAAGCCACTACCTTGTCCAATAACCTCTGCTATCGGAGCTAGGTATTGAGCATAAACAGCACCCCAACCCAATTGCTCTTTTTCGCTAGTTACAACCAAGGCTTGGGGAGTATACTTCGTCACAGGAATGGTTTGCTTCACAGAGCCCCACACATTTTGTGTCGATGTTTCCAACTGTTCATCTCCTATTTGGAGCACTACTTTATTGGGTAGTGCATAACTTTCTCCCTCCGTTTGTAGCAATGCATAGATGGCTTGTGTAGTAGCTACTGTAGTTCCCCACATCTGACTCTGTTTTTGTTGCAACAACCAACGCTTCAATTCGTTCACCACTTGTTGATTACCTTTCATCCTAGTTACTGCCTCTAGCACAGCTACCTGCGTAGGTATCTTGTGGTCGAATGGAGTATATCTAGTACGATTGGTATCAAAATAGCGTCCCATTTCAGGAGTAAACACACTATATTCCAAGATAGAAGCAAGTAATTCTTCTGCTTTGACACCTTCACCGGCTGCTTGCAAAATAACAACAGCCGTTGCTTTCTCTTCCATAGAGTATTGTGAAGGTTGAGCAGCCAACTTACCAACCAAGTATGCATGCATCGATGCACTCTTTATCCATTTTTTATCTAACGAACAAAGATAGAGGTAGTGAACAGCTTGCGATGAAAGGAGTTGAGGCTCTCTCTTGTTATCTCCCTTTTTTAACGTCTCATACTCCTTTACAACCTCACTATTTAGATAACCCATTGCCTGAGTTAACATCGCTTCTACCTTTTTATCTTGGGTAGTGGTAGCCAACTCCATACGAATAAGAAGTTCGGCTATGTATTGAGTCACAGAGCTATTTCCATTCATCCCTTTGTACCAGCTCCAACTGCCAGCAGCAGTTTGCAACAGTTCCAATTGCTGAATAGCCATCGCTTGTTGCTGTGCCACCCCATTTACATCAATCAGCGTAGATAGGCGACGACGTTGTTCCGCCTCATCGGTAGCCTCTTTTAGCCAAGGAGTCTCGTTCCAAAGGCTTCCTTTTAACTCTCCATTCTTTTGCAATTGACTCCAGAAACCCTCTTCGTTTAAACTCCCTGTAGCCTGCATAGCAGCTATTACTTGCTTCAACTGAGGGTGATCATTTAAGATTTTACCACTGAGTGCACTTGCATAAAGAGCAGCAGCCCATTCCATCGCATTATCAGCCGTAGGGTTAGCCAAGGCAGGGAGTGCTTGCACCACATACCAAATAGGATTTGCTGTAAACTCCACTGTAAGACGTTTGTTGGTTAAACCACCCTGACTTTGATTAAATAGTTTATTCAATTCAATCCGCTTCGTACCCGCTTGATCTATGTAGAAGGGCACCGTCTCAGTCACCCATTGTTTATCACTCAACACAGGTAGATAGCGTTGTTCGCCATCACTAAAACCATTCCCCTCGGCTATTAAGCGGCAAGCCAACACACGCTCCTCATTGGCTACATTCACTTTAAAAGGAACCTCTACAGATTGAGATGCAAGGGCCTTAAAATTCACTTTCTTGGTAGCTACGACCCGATTGGTTTCAGGTTGGAAAAGTTCCATACGCACCACACCGTTGACAGCTTCCTCCGAACGATTCATTACGGTAGCCATAAATTCAAGTTTATCACCCGCTCGTACAAAGCGAGGTAAATAGCTCTCTATCATAACCTTCTTGGTAGCTACAGCCTCTCCTTCTATCATCCCACTCTCCATTGCTTGAGTATGTGCATACCCTTTAAACTTCCAAGTAGTCAACGATTCAGGCAAAGTAAATGTGAGTGTAACCACCCCATCTGCATCGGTTTGAAGTGCTGGATAAAAGAAAGCGGTCTCGGCAAAGTTTTGTCGAAGTAGTCTTACATCAATTAATGGCTGAAGCGATTCCTCTTCGGCAACCCCTGTGGCATCGGCCATCGAAGCAGTTACACCTACCTTATCCATCGCATTGGGTGCATATAGCCCCAACATTTCACCTCCCTCAGCTAACATCTGACCAATCTTACGAGAAGCTGCACGTACGAAGATGCGATCCTGCCTAATTAATTCAGAAGGTATCCAAAGTTCATTAAACTGATAAGTAGGTTCTTTCCAACGTTTCAACAGATAGGTTAACGAGAGGCTTCCACCTGTACGTACCTCTTCACTCCACGAAACTCGTGAAACAGAACGGCTAAATCGAAGTTTTGAGCCCCACCTATGCGAAGCCAATGCTTCGAGTGAGCCATCGTAAAGCGTTGCCATTAGTTCAGCATCTGCTGCTCTCCCATCGGGATGCGTCACTTTTAGTTTCCACACCTCTTGGCTACCAGGAGTTAACTTATCACGGAAACTCTCCCACGTTAGAATCAATTCCTTCTCAGGCTGTGGTTTCACCACATTTCCCTCATAACTATGCAGTTCCCCCTTCTTGACAAAGGCAAATGTAGCACGCACACCCTCTCCATAAGCAGCTTGGTAAGGATAGCTAAACTTCACGATTGAATCTGACAATAGAATACGTTGGCTATCCACTCGTTTTCCCTCGGCAAAAAGGTCATAAATTAGATAAACATCTTTCTGACTACTACCCACATAAATAGTGGCAGGTTGATCTTTCTGAAAAGTATCTCCTACTTGGCAGAACCAACTATCAGCAGCAAAAGGAAGTCTCTTCTCCGTTTGTGAAAGTAGCGCGAAAGTACGCTCTTGCGTAACTGTTTCGTTAGATTCATCAATAACAGAAGCGACAAAAACATATTTTCCACTTGCTAAACGATCTAACCCTTCAGCAACGAAAGGAGTATTTGACACTGTTTTCCCTTGCAATACCAACTTCCCTTTTTTATTGGATGAAAGTAGCTCAAACAACTGATAACTAACCTCTTTAGAAATTGGTTTGCCCACCAAGTTATTCAACTTAATGGTAAGTGGTGAGACCTCTTCTTTCCACAGTTGGGTACTGGCTTCTAGTAATTTCACATATTCCTTTTGAGAACTCCCGCTGTTTGACTCTTTGCTACGACTCTCGTTCCATCCATCTAATACCATTACCCAAGCTGTTTTACCCAATGGCAATGAATAACTACTTGCTTGACTCTCGCCCGCACCACTTGTTACAGTAGCTGTTATACGAAAGTTATAAAACCAAGGGCTCTTATTGTCCGAAGGATCTAAAAGCAACTTTACAGGAATGGTAAAATTACCCTCATTATCAGTCACTGTTTTTCCATGCCACGAAGCACGACTACCTAACCAACGCCACAAGCCAAAGCGTTCTATTTGGTAAGTTACCGAAGCGTGTGCTACAGCTACGTCGCTGTAACTCTTAGCAGTAGCAAAAACAGAGATTGAGTCACCTGCCTTATATCCCGCCGTTGGCGGCGTTATTTTCACATCAAAAGTGGGACGTTTATACTCCTCTACCTTAATAACATTCCGACTCTTTTTTACCTGTACCGTAAAGGAACCGGGTAAAACAGTAGTAGGTAAAGTAAAGGAACAACCAAAGGATCCATATCGATTACTCCTGCTTTTCGACGTAGAGATTTCCTTATTCTTACTATCTAACAGACGAATATCAACCTCTTCACCTGCCACTACCTCCGTTTCATCACCCAATTGTTTATAAATAACAGCACCTACGTGAATGGTTTGTCCTGGGCGATAGATACCCCGATCAGTAAAAAGTTTTATCTGTTCATTCCACTCCTTCTTGTTAAAGTTCTCTCTATTCCCTTTAGCCCCCCACAAAGTCGTTATAGGCATATAGCTATCACGAGGAGTTACCACTTGATAAGTTAAGGCATAGTTCTCAACAAAACCCAAGTTTGCTACCCCCTCTTTATTGGCTTCATAACGTCCCAAAGGAATTAGTGTACGGTCTTCAGTAGTATAGGTCACCACTTCAGCATCCGATACGGGGTGTCCACTTTCGGCATCTACTACTACCATTTCTCTCTCACCCGTAGGCAAACTACGGTGTATAATTTTCAAGCTACTCACATAAAGGAAAGTTGCTGCACGCTCGTGACGATTCTCTCTATCCATTGCTCGCAAAAGATAGATACCCGGTTGAAGCGGTTCAATCGTTACGGGTAGCTCTTTTGGCAAATAGTCAGGCGTAGTAGGTAAATCAATTTTTTGTTTGCGCTCCAATTTCCCATATCTTTTCAACTCAGAATCAGAGAAGCTTGTTACATCCTTTAGCAAAGAAGAGGTTGCAGGTAGATTCAACCTATAAAACTCCAACACAACCCCTCTCATGTTCTTATAGGATAAGGTAGCCGAACTCTCTGTAGCTGGATAAATAGAGGAGAGTTGCACCGAGAATGAAGGTTCTATAATTTCTTGTTCCAAATTCTTGAAGCGGTTCAAACATTCGCTCTTGGGATATTGCTGCATCCCCTTCCTTACCCATTGCAATGCATCAACCATTTTTTGTTGTTCAAGATAATAGGTAGCCAACTCTGCGCAAATAAACGCTGCCCCTGAGTGCGATTTATACTGCTCATACCAATGGGTCAGCAGCTTTGCATAGACTCCATCCTCTTCATAGAACTTGAAATTTTTCTCAAGATATTGCCCTGCATCAACTGCAGTAAGCAACCAGGCCGACCGGTTTTCATCCGAATCATAGCCATTCAGTAGCGATTGGTAAATCTGCATCACCAACACCTTTCCATCATATTCAGAAGCAGGAGTGAGCGTGGCCTCCACCCACTGTTGGAAAGTTTCAATCTCTTCAGGCAGCACATAACTCTGTTCCCCTAGATTCCCCAGATTCCATTCATTGTTTTGCAACCAATCAATGGCGCGTCTAGCCAATAAATCATACAAGTTGTTGCTCTTGTAACGTTTGCTATCACTCCCCAATTCTACCAAAGGAAGAAAATCTTGAGCGGAGATTTGCAGCAAACGTTCTCGGTGTTGCAACGAACGAACCACATAGCCATACGCTTGTTGACGGTTTTCACGAGGAGTAATATCTGCTAGAATAGAGTAAAGAATTGCTTGTTCTTCCACCTTTTCACTCTGTTCTGCCCACTCTTGAAGCGCTTTTACATCAACAGACAAGCTATCTGAAGAGATGCGAGAACGGTACTGCATCCTAGTGAGATAAGCCTTCATCATCTGTGGAAGCTGCTGCTCTTTTTTGGCTTTGGTATAGATCTTCGTAGCCTCATCAATTACTGACTGAGGCAAATCTTTTTGTTCGCTAGCTGCTACTTTCTTCCACAAAGCATCATAACTCTGTGCCATTAAAGAGTGTACATTGTTCATCGTAAAGAGGATTATAAATAGATAAAAGGTTCTTTTCATGGGATTACTCATTCGTAAATATGTATTTTAACTATACAAATAAACAATTTTAGTGAGAAAAGGCTGCATCATTTTCAATAAAAAAAATAGAACTACAGCTCTTTTTCTAAAAAAGGAGGCTCTATACACTTTCCTAAGCGGGTTCCTAAGTCATCTATTCCTACTCCAAAAATGCTGAAAAACCTTAAAAAAAGGGGGTCACCACCTTCAAAAGGGTTCAAATATTTCACCTGACATTCCTTTTCTATCTCATCCTTTTCTCTTACATTTGTAACGTTTTGCTCCACTCCCTTCATTAGCAGGGGAATCGATAAAAAGGGAGTCAGATCTAATCTCTGAACAATCCCACTGCTGCAAACTCATCAAGAAAAGTTGCTTGTCACCTATGCCACTACATCATTTATCAAGGTAAAAAGACGAGTAATTTAGAGTTAGCCAGAAGATCTGCAAAACAGAACTTGACTCTAAGCTTTTGTGGAAAGAGCGATTAGAGAGGTTTGTACCTAATAGATAGCTTGTTGGGGTCAAAAGGGGACAAATGGTTCTACCATTCCCTGCTGTTGCGTGACTATGAGTTAGCCACCTTCCCCTACAAAATAGATGAAAACCCAACGAATGAAAAGACATTACCCCTACCTACTCTCTGCTAAAATAGTCCTTATTATCTTCCTTCTCTCTGCTTGTAGCAATGGAGGGAAAAAGAGTACAACCTCTTTCGAAGGAGAAGAGTTGCCCATGCACTATGCCGAGAATCTGGCTATTTGGGAACACGAATCGTACACCGTAGCACAGTTACTCAATCCATGGAATAGGCAACAGATTCTACACACCTATGTTTTAGTAGATAAAAACAGCCCTTTGCCACAGCAACTACCTGCTGGTACACTAATCCGTACTCCACTAACTAAAATCATAGTCTACTCTGCCGTCCATTGCAGCCTAATTAATCAGCTAGGTGCCATTGAATCGATAGCAGGAGTGTGCGATTTAAACTACATAAAGCTCCCCATTATTCAAGAGCGACATGCAGCTGGGTTAATAGCTGATATGGGGGAAGCCATGGCACCCAATATTGAAAAAATAATCGATTTAAACCCCGATGCAGTGTGGTTATCCCCCTTTGAGAACAGCGGGGGATATGGGAAAATAGAGAAACTAAACATTCCTCTTATAGAGTGTGCCGATTATATGGAGACCTCTGCCCTAGGGCGTGCCGAATGGATGCGCTTTTTTGGTTTGCTGTTGGGCAAATCCCCTCAAGCAGAGTCTACGTTCGAGGAGGTTTCTCACCGATACAATGAGCTAAAGAACCTCGCCAATCGTGTGACCAAACGACCTACCGTTATGAGCGACCTCAAGAGTAGCTCTACCTGGTATACACCAGGAGGGAAAAGTACCGTTGCAGGACTATATGCCGATGCGGGGGCAGACTACCTATTCAAGGAAGACCAACGCAGCGGATCCTTCCATCTCTCGTTTGAATTGATGTACGAACGGGGCCAACATGCCGACTTTTGGATTATTAAATACAACCAGGCAAAAGATAAGACCTACAGCGAATTAAAAAGCGATTTTGGTCCATACAGTGCATTCAAAGCCTACAAAGAACGGCAAATTTATGGATGTAACACCAACCGAATCCCCTTTTACGAAGAGTCCCCCTTTCATCCAGATTTGCACTTGAAAGAGTTTATAAAGATTTTTCATCCCACCCTTTTACCTACTTACAACCTAACCTATTTCAGCAACCTAGCCGAATAAAACATGAAATCAAAAAACAGCTATTATGCACTCTTCTTAGTTCTACTTATTCTTATCTTATTTGTAGCAAACTTACTCTTCGGTGCAGTCAACATACCTCTTGAAGCCGTATGGAACACCTTACTAGGGAATGAGGTAGAAAAAGCAAGTTGGACATTCATTGTGTGGGAGTCTCGTTTGCCCCAAGCCTTTACTGCCCTCTTCTGTGGCAGTGCCCTTGCCGTATCGGGCTTGCTGCTTCAAACAGCTTTTAATAATCCACTCGCTGGCCCCTCCATACTGGGTATTACCTCAGGCTCGAGCTTGGGTGTAGCACTGATTATGCTAGCCAGTGGTGGAGTACTTACTGCTGGAAGTTTCACCCTCTCTGGCTTTCTACCCGTCATACTAGGCGCATTTATAGGATCGATGGTTGTTATGTCACTGCTACTTTTCTTATCATCTCTCGTAAAAAGTAGCATCATGTTGCTCATCATGGGGATTATGATTGAGTACATCACCAATTCGGCCATTTCGTTGCTGAATTTCTTCTCGACAGCCGAAGGAGTACACTCCTATATGATTTGGGGGATGGGCAATTTTAGTGGAGTTTCTTTTCAACAACTCCCCTATTTCATTCTCTTCGTCTCTATGGGGCTATTGCTCTCGATTCTTTTAATAAAACCACTGAATGCCATGCTATTGGGCGTTCGCTATGCTGAAAATTTAGGAGTAAACATTCGCCGTACCCGCAACCTATTGCTGCTTACCACAGGACTACTCACAGCCATTACCACTGCTTTTTGTGGACCGATATCGTTCTTGGGATTGGCTGTACCCCACATAGCACGCCTTCTTCTAGGTACCTCCAATCACAACTCTCTCCTACCCATGACCCTACTTCTGGGAGGAGCTGTAGCCTTGTTGTGCAACTTAATCTGTGTATTACCTAGCCAAACAAGCATCATTCCACTGAATGCAGTAACCCCCATTTTAGGGGCACCCGTCATTCTATATGTCATTATCAACCAACGCAAAATACAATACTTCCAATAAATGAAGTCAGCTGCCGTCCTAACTGCCACTCAACTTGCCATCGGTTACCACGCAGGCAAATGCGAACATCGTGTGCATGAGAATCTTTCGTTTCAACTTTTTCCCGGTGAACTTACCTGTTTACTAGGTGCCAATGGAACGGGTAAATCAACCTTATTGCGCACTCTTTCTGCCACACAGCCAGCCCTTTCAGGCAACCTACTGATTGGCGACAAGCCCCTTGCCCATTTTACCGAGAAGGAGCGTTCGCGCACCATTGGTGTAGTACTGACAGATAGAACTCAAGCGGGCGGACTAACAGTATATGAGCTAGTGGCTTTGGGAAGACAACCCCACACAGGCTTCTTTGGACGCCTCAACCAACAAGACCACACCATTATCGAAGAGGCACTCGATGCAGTAGGCATTGCCCACAAAGCAACAAACTATACTGCTGAACTTTCTGATGGAGAACGGCAGAAAGTGATGATTGCCAAAGCATTGGTACAAGAGACACCACTCATCTTACTAGATGAACCTACAGCTTTTCTCGACGTAGTGAGTCGCATTGAGATTATGACTCTTTTACATCGCTTGGCAGTAACACAGCAAAAAGCTATTCTACTCTCGACACACGATATAGAACAAGCCTTGGTACTTTCAGACAAACTGTGGCTACTCTCCAAAGAGCAAGGATTGGTGTGTGGAGTCACTGAAGAGTTGATTCTGAATCACCAAATGGAGGGACTTTTTAATCACCCCAGCATTCGCTTTGACTACAACCACGGGCTCTTCTATCCACAAGCAACTTGTCACCGAGAAGTCGTACTTTCTGCTGCCAATGAACTGCTTCAACACTGGAGTATAAATGCCCTAAACCGATATCACTATGCCTGCCTTACCAAAGAAAAAGGAGGGGAAGAGCTTCCCTATTTGGTCGTTAATTCAGCACATGATATCCATCTAACTATAGGAGAATCCAAGCACCACTATCACTCGTTTGAAGAGTTGCTAGAGGGGCTTCCGATTGTACTACCTCTACCATAGAAAGGTAGTACAATCCACTTTCAGAAAAAGAAAGAGAAAACATCGAAAAAGAGTCTACTGAAGACAAAAAATAGATCTTTGTAACCGTCAAGAAGATGTTGGTTATGTCCAATTGTAGAAATATCTCTCATAGGCTCCCTCTCATTTATGAATGATTTACAACCTACTCCATCATTCGTAGAATTTCATCGAACAGCCCAAAGAGTAACCCTGCATCAGCAAACCTCATCAAAAGGAAGTTACGCCGCTATCAATTGACAAAAAACCTTTAATACAAGTCCCAAAGCACTCTCAAAACACATTCTTTGGGCTATGTAAACTAAAAATAAATACAAATGAAAATCAAAGAGATGCTTTTAAGTGCATTGTTATGCCTTGGTATAGCAAGCTGTGGAAAAAAAAGAAGAGGCAACCACCCTTCCTGGGCCAACAACTCCCGAGTACGACAACAGAGGGTTTGCCAAAGGAGCCGATGTGGGATGGTTAACTGAAATGGAAAAGAGTGGAATAAAATTTTACTCTCCCCAAGGAGTAGAGAGTGAATGCATGAGACTTTTGCGCAATCTAGGGATGAACTCCATCCGCCTACGCGTATGGGTAGATCCCGAAGATGGGTGGAACAATGGAGCAGATGTCGTTGCTAAAGCGTTGCGTGCACATCAATTGGATATGCGAATTATGATTGATTTTCACTACAGTGACTCGTGGGCAGACCCCGGTAAACAGACCAAACCCGCTGCATGGGCCAACTACTCCTTCGAAGAATTGAAGGAGGCAGTAGGTAAACATACTGAAGAGGTACTAGAGATGCTAAAGACAAATGGCATCACCCCCGAATGGGTACAAGTGGGTAACGAGACCAGAGATGGTATGCTGTGGGATGAAGGAAGAGCATCCAAGCACATGGATCAATATGCTGCTTTGACCAATGCTGGCTATACTGCCGTTAAAAAAGTTTTTAAGGATACTAAAGTGATTGTACACATAGACCATGGAGATGACAATGAGCTCTATAAATGGCTCTTCGATGGGCTGAAACAGCACAATGGGAAGTATGATATGATTGGAATGTCACTCTACCCTACCGTCGAGAATTGGGAAAAACAGGTCCAAGAATGCATCGCAAACATCAAAGATCTAACAAACCGTTACAACACTGAAGTAATGATTTGTGAAGTAGGTATGCCGTGGGACCAAGCAGAAGTCTGCTACAAATTCTTAACTGATTTAATAAAGAAAGCCCAAGCAATAGAATCATGTAAAGGAATATTCTACTGGGAACCTCAAGCCTATGGAAATTGGAAAGGCTATTCATTAGGTGCATTCGATGATTCAGGAAAAGCAACCCAAGCGATGAATGCCTTTAAGTAACAAATAATTCCAAAAGCTAAATGACACCTCTTCCCTACGAAAGAAGGAGAATTGCCATTAAAAGCAAGAGCCTCGCTAATTTAGGAATAGCTAAGAATAAAAAAACGGTGTTGCTGAAAAGATTCAACGACACCGTTACATATAGAAATAAAATTATCAACCCACTACAATTGACCCTACTTCTGAGTAATAAGATGTCCATTTAACTGTAGAATGAATAACCCCATTCTTCCAAACAATTATAGAATAGTCGTAAGGCTCATAGTGACCATTCTCTTTTTGGGTTCCCCCAAGAATATAAACATCATTACCATAAGCTGTTACTCCCTTTAGATAAATATCCTCATAATCATAACTAGGTAAGGGTAACTTAGATTGTTTGCCATTTTTCCAATATAGGATTTCACTCGCTCTAACACGAGACAATTCTCCCACGATATGAACAACACCGTCAACAATTGCTATGCCGTTGACATATACTTCTACATCTCCCGCCTCTGAATCCATTGGCAAGTGCTGCACCTCTCCATCTTTCCATAATATAGGAATAGAACCATATGAAGATTCCTTGCGAAGGCTACCTACTATATAAACATTTCCACCCGAAAGAGCAATATCTGAAGGAGAGAATGGAAGTATCTCTTTTTTACCGTTCTTCCATAAAACACCAGGGCTAGAATCAAATCCAATAGCATAAACAGTACCATTATCTGATACAGCTATTTTTCCAACCGACTCTGAAGAAACACCTATCTCTTTTTGTAGTACTCCATTTTTCCAAATCGCTGAACACTTACCCTTAGTGCGTCCACTCAAATAAATATCCGCACCTGAAACAGTAACAGCATTTAATTCATCAGCATCCTCTACCTCTTGGATTTCTCCATCTATCCAATACATTGCACGCCCCGTGTAAAAAGACATAAAACTATGACCTACAGCATGAATCTTTCCATCCAAAAGAGCTAGGTTGCTTACAAAAGACTCCTTTCTTGGGATATCAAGGGGCAATTGCTTTTCAACCATATCTGTCCAAATAATGGGTACATAAACTGTATCAGATATTGACCTATGACCACCCACATAAATAGAGGGAGTATTACTAGAAGGAGTATTACTATGGCTCACCCGATAAACCCTGGGGACTACGCATATATTTTCGTTAGCCTAAATAGGAAGAACTTCACATCAATTACTCCTCTTAAGCTTGCCCTAAAAGCTTTGATTTTAGCATTAAATGATTCTGCAAATGCATTG
>JBOFMR010000194.1:0-2470 GCA_051658485.1 Phocaeicola sp. | reverse complement strand
TTTTGGATTCGGCTAACAGCTTGTTCACAAAGTAAATCTGACCTTTACCCGTTACCTTGACAGTTGTTGTGTGGTGCATAACTCCATCGTTTCCTGACCGTATACCTTTTTTAAGCTCAAATAAGCCACTTTCAATGTGTGATTGATTTGGTATATTGTAGTTCTCGCCTTTCGTTCCTAAGTACTTGTTATCACGCAACCATTTGAATAGTCTGTTTTGGCCGATCGTGTAACCGTTTTGCGTTAGTATCTTTGCAAGCTCACCAACTAAGCAGGAAGATTTAGCAGCCTCAACAGCGTTAGCAAAAGCCACCTTTGGTGCTTGCTCGATTGTTTTCTGTTCTAGTAGTAGTGCTTTGCTTTCTGCTAAGCGTGCTTTCTCTTGCTCGTTCTTTAAGTTGGTTGCTAGCTGGATAAGTAGGTCGGGGTTTAGCAGGGCTTCCTCTACTTTTTCTTTGGTTAGGTAGCCACCGTGTTTGCGAATTGAAGGAAGGACCTCTTTTGTTACCCATAGCTTGAATGGTTTTACACTAGGAGATGCACTTTGAAATATAACATCATAAAGCCCTGACTCTGTAATAAAATTAGCATTTGCGTTTCCTATAATACCACCCTCCGTTGAATTTAGGGCGTGTAAATCAATGAGTTGCACATCTTCATTGTCTAATCTAGCACGAACTGATGATGGATTTTTAAGTTCCACTGCCTTGCATACATCTGCCAAGCAGAATAAAGGTTGTTCACTTGTCCCAGCTACTCTGATAGCTCCGAACTTTTCGTTGTTAAATACTTTTGTTATTTCCATATTGGTAAATTTAAGTGTAAAATATTTAGAATAGTAATAATTGTTTCTTTGATTTGTCTATAAATAGTTTTTTGAATATGTAATAAAGATTATCAACTACAATAGAGTTACCTGCCATCTTGTATAATTGACTATTTGAGATTCCACAATTCAATAGAATGTTTATATCATCATCTGAAACACCCATAAGACGGAAGCACTCTCTCGGTGTGAGCTTTCGTATTCTAGAATTATGCACAAGCAAACTATCCTTTTGAACAGTAGTTATTGTGTTCATTATACCATCCATATTTATTTCAAGTCTTTGTTCTGTTGGTGCTCCGGCTGTTCTATAGGACGTGTTGTTCGGGTTCCTTCCACGAAGAGCAGCACCTGGAGCCTCGAATCCTATGAAATTATTCGGACTTGACGTAAGTGTTATAGATGAACATTCATATATATCTGACTTCTCCTCCTTTTTAGGCTCTTCTACGTGTCCTATTAACTTGTTTTCACTAGAGCAAAATACGTAGTTATCATCATCTCGACCGCCAGCCTTTGTCAATATTGAGCCTGCGATTGAATCAGGTGCTTTTGGTTCGAACCTAAACCCATTACCTCTCTGCCGATTAAGTTCATTCCTAGATAGGAAGCAATTCAGAAGTTTTTCGCTCAAGTAATACTTTGCGTCTACGTTAGAATCTAAAACATCTTTTAGCCTTTTTGCAGACTTGAACGGGACAGGAAATTCATATCCTTCGTCATCATTCAATATTGAAATCATAAACAATCGCTCTCTATTTTGTGGAACACCAAAGTCTTTTGCGTTTAGCACTTTAGCGTAATTAGTATATCCATAACTCTCAAGCTCTATCTGCCATTTATTGAAGCCTTTTATGAATTTACTTTGCGTAATTGCCTTCACATTCTCGAATAATATATACTTAGGCTTTTTTGCTATTATCGCTCTTCTACACTCCCATAATAAACTCGAACGTGTTCCGCTACCCTCTTCGCCACCAAGTTGTTTACCAGCCGAACTAAAATCAGTACAGGGCGAACTCATAGTGAATAGGTCAAAGTCAGGAACTGTATTCCAATCAACTTTAGATATATCGCCATAGTTCGTTACTTCGCCGTGTAGTGCTTTGTGAGCTTGTATTGCATACCTATCTATTTCAGAGATTCCTACGTTTACTATATTTAATCCTAATCTCTTTAAGGCTAGCGATTGGCTCCCGTAACCGGAGAAGGCTTCGAACACTCGCACGCAATCATTTTCGCTTTTAGTTCCAAATATTTGTTTAGTAATCTCGTTCATATTGGTAAATTTAAGTGTAAAAAAAACAGCCGAAATAGAACTCTATCTAACTCGGCTGAATTGTCGCTTTAGAGTGGACTGCTAAGCAGGTGAGAGTCACTCTAAAACGATATATACAATTAATTTCTTCTGTCTTGATTAAACTCTCACATCTAATTCTGATACAAAGATAGTGAAACCTTTTTAATCTGCAAGCTTTTCAAGGATTATTTTAAGTAAACTATATTAATCTCAACTGGAGGAAGGCTTAAATTATACTCCTTGTTTAGCATCTCGATTCGATTGTTAATATTGATAACCTCGCACTCTATGTTTGTCTTGCCCCAGCACTTGTTGTTTCTAAGCTTCTTTCTTACGCTCTCAAT
>JBOFMR010000193.1:0-8897 GCA_051658485.1 Phocaeicola sp. | reverse complement strand
TCTCTGAAATCCATCACATCCATGAAATCATGGAAATCCACGACATCCTTTAAAACAGTGAAATCCTTGAGATGGAAAACAAGTACATCTCAAGGATTTATTGTATATCACAATACGGAGTTTGCCGAGGGCTTACTTTCAGTCAGCCCAGTTGAACCATTCTTATTTGATTAAGGGGGGCTTGGAATTATAAAAGGGAGCTCGACTACCTTTTAATAGTAGTCGATCCGTACTGTTTTGATGAAAATGAGTTTTATCGTATAGCAATGATTTGATTATCAGGTAATATGATGATTTGTCCTCTTTCTTACCAAACGGTAATAATTATAAAAAACTCCTTGAGATGTTCTGTTTCATCTCAAGGAGTTTTTCGTTATGATATTCTTGTAAATTTCAATTTGTCAGAAAATTATTGACCACCCGATAAACTCTGAGGATTCCTTTGTGGACAATAATTGTTAATATCTCTACTTAGCATAGATGTTCACTACTCTATATAGAAAGAATGGCATATCATTCACCTCTCTTAAATCTACTCTAAACTTTTTAGGTTTGCATTAAAACATTCTGCCGATACATTAGTCGCACGGTTGTTGAAGAAGTTCGGCTCACTTGAGAAAGTTGTCCCCAAGCAAAATTGGGTCAATAAAGATTCTTAAGTGAAGATTTGGTGAAGACTATTTATTGCTCTCTTCACCATAACCTATTGATAATTAGAGTGTGTGAAGGGTTGAACCTTTTTTTTGCTCTTTTATTTTAAGTAGAAGAGAGTTTTAGGTTCTCTAAAAGGTAGCATACTAAAATTATTCAGCTCTTTTACTGGTTATTAAATCGTGCAACAGCTTTAGATTGTCTGCGCCGATTAAGTCTACACCCTCTTTTAAAAAGAGTCTTTTGGCATTTTTGTTATCAGGAGCACCCCACCAGCGAAAAAGTTTTCCCTCTTGGTGTACTTGCTTTATGATTTCTCTCATTTTAATGAGTTCCTCTTGTGGCATTTCACCTGTGCTGTCCCATTTGCAAAAGTTTTTGTAGTTATCACTGATGACAGGCATTAGCGTAGCGGGAATGGATTTGTTTAGATCAGCTATGCATCCATCAATAAATAGGTGGCGAACCTTCTCTTTTGACGCGCTCTTGATGGGTTTGTCTCCAGAAATGAAAAGTAAAATAGCTCCCTCATGATAGGTGCCATTCTCTACAGAGCAGAAATATTCTTTGTAGGGCTCAATCATTTTTTTGAGTAGTTTGTATCCCTCTTCACCTTTCTCTTTCATATCAACCATTAGATAGAAGGGTTTTTCTCCATTTGTATAGACTTTTCCTTGGTTGGCTTTGATTCGTTCTATAAGGGGTTTTAGGTAGAGTTTGTCAAATTGTGCCTCTTCACTTATTTCAGAACGGTCATGTGCGACATATAATTTCCCGCGTACAGGAAATAAATCGGCCTCTACGCAGTTATATCCATAGGCTAAAGCATCCTGTAGAGGACGTTCGCGCCAATAGTCATTGTGTGAAAAGGCTTGATAGAGGATAGGAGAGGGGGCTGCCTCTTTGAGTTGAGCCACCTCGTTTATTTTATGAAAGATGTCTGTATTTTCAAAAATCCCTGTAAAGGTTTGGTGGCCTGGTCCAAAAGCATATACAGGAACCATTACTCCACTATGGCCACCAGTTGAGAACTTACAAACAATGCGCCCTTCGTTTAAATCACCATCTACTAGGGTGAGTCCACCTGTTTCATGATCGGCAGTTACTACAACAAGGGTCTCTCCATCCTGCTCTGCCCACTCTATAACGCGTCCAATGGTGCGGTCAAAATCGTGAACCTCTTGCATTAATAGGTCTAGATCATTGAAATGTCCATAGTCATCCAATTGTGAACCCTCAATCATTAGAAAGAAGCCGTTCTCATTCTGATTTAGCAACTCGATAGCTTTCATCGAGGCACGTGCCAATAAATCTCCTCGTACAGCTGGTACAGGGGTGTCAGTAGTATCTGTTACACAAAATACATTGCCACTTTGAATGGTGGATAGCTCTTCCCAACTTCGTGGAGTTTGGTAGCCTCTCTCTTCTAATTCGGTAAATAGATTGCGTCCATCAGGTCTTCTGTCGAAGTAGATTGAACCTCCTCCAAATACCACATTGGCTCCACAGTCGAGGTAGTCAGCTGCTATCTCATAGCTCAAATCTCTATCTGTATTATGGCAGCAAAAATCGGCTGGAGTAGCATCATTCAATCGGCAAGAAACAACCACACCTGTTGATTTGTTGTTTTGGGCAGCTACATCAATCAGTGTTTCGAGTGGTTTCCCCGTAGGGTCTACACCTACATAGTGGTAATTGGTCTTTACGCCGGTAGCAATGGCTGTACCTCCAGCTCCGGAATCGGTAATTAGTTTATTGGCACAATAGGTTTTAGAGAGTCCTGTCGTGGGAAAATTATCTAAGAAAAGTTTCCCTCTATTGGCTGTCCATGCTGAATATACGTGCATCAAACTCATCCCATCTCCAATCATTAAAATGACATTTTTAGGCTTTTTGCCTTTTGGAGAGGTTATTTGAGGTACATCATAAGGTTTGTCTAGTTGATAGGTTAGCTCTTTGTCACGGCGGCTTTGTGCCTGAATCGTTGAGCAAGAACTCCATAGGAGTATAATTAATAGGGAAAAAGTAGTGAGTCGTTTTTTCATTTGGTATCGTTTTTATAATAAAAAGTACGAAAATACTAAAAAAATAAATTCATTCTGTTTTTTTTAGTAATAAATTAGTACCCTTTGTTTTGAAAAAGGTTCTCGCTATTCGCTATCTCGTCTATAGGGATAGGCATAACGTGGTTTATCTCCGGATTAAATTGGCGTGACTCCCATATTTGAATAACTTCTACTTTATCTATAACCACGCTATCACCTTCTGTAGCTAGCGTTGTTTTATATCCATGTAGTGGTTTGGCATAAGCCTCTTTGGCATCTCCCCAACGTACTAAATCGAGGTGTCTACCTGTTAATTCACCAGCCAGCTCACAGCGGCGTTCGTGTTTTAAATCCTCTTTGGTTGCATTGATTTTAGGTGTTAATCCAGCACGTCTACGTACTAAATTAAGGGGTTCATCTCCATTTTTATTTTGCCAAATTAAGGCTTCTGCTTTCCAAAGTAATACTTCGGCAAAACGGATAATAGGGATGCTTAAATCGGTAGTCATATTGTCACCATCTGGATTTACGGTTGTCCCAATGGCATTTTTAGGCCTAAATGGATCCATATATTTGTTGAACTGCATACCTGAAGCACTCTCTGTAGAGTAGTAAGTGCGCTCCTCTCCCAAAAAAGTAAAAGTGTCACCCGGTGCTAGAATAGTCGTTGCTCTGCGCGTATCTCCCTCTTCAAACTCGTTGTATAGCTCTAATGTAGGCATAAAATAGCCCCATCCGTTGTAAAGTCCCCAACCTTTATTTTCTAGCATGGCACCTGGAAGCTTAGAACCATCTTGATCGGTACTTGTCCATGACCAAATATATTCCGAACTAAAGTTATTTTCTACTTTAAAGACATCGGCATAGTTGTCAAGTAATTGGTGGTGTGGAATGACTAAGTCGCAATATTCCACCACTTTTTGATAGTAACGATTGTCGTATTGAGCATTGTACAAAGCTACCTTTGCTGCATAAGCCCAAGCTGCGCTCTTGTGAGGACGACCATATTCATCTTCTCCCCATCCTTGAAAAGTAGGAAGTAACTCTGCAGCTCTCTCAAAATCTTTTATGCAGAAGAGGTAATTCTCCTCTACCGATGCTGTGCGAGGTTGGTCAATATTTTCCCATGGTGTGTTTTCGGTAACGATGGGTATTCCGCCATTTATGCCTCCATCACCATAATAGGGAGCTAGCCAGAAGTAGGCCCATCCACGTAGGAAATAGGCTTGTCCCAAGGTTTCATTCTTTACTTTTTCTGATATCTCCATACCAGGTACATATTTAATAATGTCATTGGCTTTTTTTATGAGCTGATACATTATAGGCCAGTTACGTCTGACATCTCGTGTATTGTCAAGAACAAAGTTTTTGATATTGGCACCTCCAGCTTGTGGCCTTCCTGTCACCATGTCATCGCTGCAGTTTTCATACCACATAAAGCCTCGTCCGGTGATTCCTTCAATGGCTGTCCAAAAGTAAAGTCCGTTAGCTGCCGAGATGGCATCAGCCTCTACTTTCCAGAAGTTCTCCAAGCTAGGTTCTCCTTGTTGGCTATGTGTTAAGAAATCATTGCAGCTACTCAGTGAAAGAAGAAGAGCTATTCCAGCGAATGTTTTTAGAATGTTATTTTTAATTGTCATGATTGTTACTGTTAGAAATTGAGATTTAAACCAAAATTAAATACGCGAGATATGGGATATTTACCACCATCTAGTCCATTACGACCTACTTCTGGATCCATACCGCTATATTTGGTAAGGGTAAATAGGTTTTCACCACTGGCGTAAAAGCGTAGATTGCTTCCTGTACATCCTAATTTATTCATCCAAGCCTGTGGAAATGTATATCCGATAGTCAGGTTCTTCAAACGTAGGTAACTTCCATCTTCAAGGAAGAAATCGGAGACGGTGGAATAGTTTTTGTTCTCATCACTCATAGTTAAGCGGGGAATGTTCGAGGCTGGGTTGTAGCTGTAGGAGTCAAGTAAATCAGTGGAGAGGTTAAAACCTTGATCGGTTGGATAGGTCATTACCTTGGTACCATTAAATATTTTGTTGCCCGCTACTCCTTGGAACATCACTGAAAAGTCAAAATTCTTCCAACTTAATGAGCCATTCAAGGCAAAGGTGTATTTAGGTGCATAGCTACCCATATAGACGCGGTCGTTGTCGTTGATTATACCATCGTTGTTGGCATCAATAAATTTCAAATCGCCCGGTTTTGCATTGGGCTGTATTAATTTCCCCTCTTTGTTGTGGGCAGCTATTTCTTCTTCCGAACGGAATAGCCCATCTGATTCTATTAGATAGAATGAGTACCACGATTCTCCTACGGCTGATTGAAGCGGTCTCATGCTTCGTATATCTGTTGTGTGAGCCATATAGTGACGCTTCCCTAAACTTAATACTTCGTTTTTTAGAGTGCTTAAATTGGCACCAATGCTGTAGCTAACTGTTTTGGTTTGGTCAGACCAATCAATCCCAAACTCCCATCCTGAGTTACGCACTTTACCTACATTCCCTAAAGGAGCATTCTCAATACCTGCTACCGAAGGAACAGTCATCTCTTCAATCAGATCTTTTGTGTCTTTTACATAGTAGTCTACAGCAATAGATAGTTTGTCTTTAAATAGGTTTAGGTCAAAACCTAAGTCGGTTTGTTCAGACGTTTCCCATACCAAATTCTTGTTTTGATAGGTTGCTAAACCGACTCCTTGTACAGCATTTTGTCCTATATTGCCAAAATAAGTAAAGTAGGGTGAGGTCGTTAACTTGACATTGTAAGCATATCTTCCTACCGAAGCGATATTGCCAATTTGTCCCCAACTTGCACGAACCTTCAGTAAGCTAACGACTGGAAGTAATTTTTGAAAGAAGGGCTCTGACGAGATTTTCCAAGCACCCGATAGGGCAGGAAATATATCTGAACGCTTGTATAGTTTAGATGTTGCATCGTAACGCAAACTACCTGTAAAGAAGTAGCGGTCATCATACGAATAAGATAGACGTCCGAATGTTGAGATCTTAGACTCTTCTGTGAAAAGTTCAGATGGTTTTTCTTTTACCCAATTGGTACCATTTGAGAAATCTTGTGACCAATCATCCTCATAGGGGAAGTCAAAGAGTTGGGTGTAGTTGTAGCGGTAGTTGTCATACCCCATTGTATATCCTGCCATCAATGAGAGAAGATGTTTCTCATTTAGCTGTGTAGAATAGGATGCTGTCGTTTCCCACAACCAACTCTTTTCTGCTGTGTTTGAAATCTCTTTGTTATTTTGATCATTGGGCTTGCCTATTTCAGGTACCTTCATATTGAAAGCTTGGTATTGTGCATTGCGTGTCGATGCGGAGAAATCACTCTTTATCGTTAAGCCCCTAATTGGTTTAATCGTCAAAGTAGAGGTTGAGAAAAGGCGTTGGTCGGGCTGGTCTTGGCGCAAACGCTCTAGCATTGCTACAGGGTTCTGTACCTCTCCAAAAGTTCCTGCCACCCCTAAGTTGCTAGCCCATTGTGGGACTGTACCTCCATAGGCGTGTGAACCATTGGCAGCCAATACAGCATTCCCTTGTTGATCGTACTCATGGACAGTAGCCGATCGTGGCATAAACATGGCTTGTGCGATGACTCCTGTGTGTGAGTTCGTGTTGAGGTTCCCTTGACCATTGTCATATTCAAAATTTATGCGTTGAGTGAATGAGATTTTATCATTGATTTTGAAATCAACATTTACACGTGCACCAATTTTTTCTTTGTATGTATTAAGCAAGATCCCCTCTTTCTTATCGTATGAGATAGAGGCAAACGCTTTCATATATTCACTACCACCTGTGATAGAAGCTGCATAGTGTTGGATGGCTGCTGTACGAAAAATTTCATCAATCCAGTTGGTGCGTGTGCTCTGTCCATAAGCATAGATTGAAGGGTCAAGACCTGCTGGTACCGATACCCCACTGGCATTTGCTGCATCTGTACGTAATCTTACATACTCTTCAGCAGTTGTGGTACTAGGTAGTTTGGCAGCACTTTGTATACCAAAAAAGAGGTTAGCCTCTACGCGTGGTTTTCCCGATTGGGCTTGTTTCGTTGTTACCACAATAACTCCTCCCGAGCCTACATGTGCACCATAAATAGCAGCAGAAGCGGCATCTTTTAGAACGGTGATAGACTCTACATCTTCTGCATTAAAAGGTGCACCTGGTATACCATCTACAATGTACAGAACTCGGTCTTCCGAGCGTGAACCTTGTCCCCGAATTGTTATCGTGGGTGAGGACATCGGGTCACCTCCATTGCTGGAGATGGTAACACCTGCCATTTTCCCTTGTAACATTCCTTCTACACCTCCAGGGCGTCCTTTGGCTGTAGCATCAAGTTTGGTGGAGGCAACTGCCATAGAGAGGTCTTTTTTGCGTGAATCGCCATATCCCACTACAACAACCTCTTCCATGAGTTGTGTATCCTCTTTGAGTTGAATAAGTAAAGGCTTTTTATCTTTTACAGAAATCTCTTGCGTAATGTAACCGATGTAGCTAACTTCTAAAATAGTATTTCGTGGAGCTTCTATTTCAAAATCCCCATCAAAGCCTGTAATAACACCGATGGCTGAACCCTTGATAACTATATTGGCGCCAATAATGCTCTCACCTTTTGAATCTACTACGACTCCCTTAATAGACTCTCTATTTTGCTCTATTGAACCGACCTCTTTTGTCATACCTGCGTATGTGGGTAGTATTGGTACACCAGTTAATAAGAGAGAGAATGAGATGCCTATGTATAGGCGTTTGAAAGAGTATAGACTCTTTGCTTTTTTATCCATAACCATTTTTCTAAATAATGTAATTTTCACCTTCTAATTACTTTTGTTTTGATGTTTTGTGGACTCTAGTTTTTTTACAAGCCCTCTTAAATTCGAGTACAAAGGTCTTTAAATGATGTGTCATTCTTGTTTCGGAGGTGTTACTCTTCTGTTTCTAACAAGAACTTTTTAAAAAATGGATCTCTAGGTTGAAAATGGTTTATGATTGGGTGTTATGGTATTTTGATAGATAGATTCTGTAGTAGATGTCTTTATTCTCTTTTTCACCAAACAGCAATTAAAAAAGAGGTGATTAGCTGCTGAAACCCTCTTCTGCTTAAAATGAAAGAGCAAAAAACTTCAATCCTTCACATGTCCTAATTATCAACAGGTTATGGTGAAGAGAGCAGGAACTAGTCTTCACCAAATCTTCACTGAAGAATCTTTATTGACCCCGTTTTGCTTGGGGCTAACTTTCTCAGGTGAGCCGAACTTCTTCAACAACCATGTGACTAATGCATCGGCAGAATGTTTTAATGCAAAGCTAAAAAAGTTTAGGGTCGATTTAAGAGTGGTGAATGATGTACCATTCTTTCTATATAGAGTGGTGAATATCTATGCCAAGTAGGGTCTACTGAAAAAGTCATCACACCATTATTAAGTTATCAATAATGAAAAGGATTCTATACTATAATTAGGTATATTCTCTCACTATATATAAGCCCTTAGAAAGCATTTTAAGGCCCATTTACTAGAATAAATTATTCTTTCTAGGAAGCCTGAAACTCATCTATAGGTAGCTGTGACTATCTTCATATCGAGTCATAGTGCAGGATTTTAATCAAGAATATGTAAAAAACCTTGCACTTATATGCAATTAATAAGCCCAATAGTACTATAATTCAACTTGTTGTAACTTTTTCAGTAGACCCTAAGTAAAGATATTAACAATTATTGCTATCCGGTAAAAACTGGTACGAGTCGTTATGTCATCTGATAATCAATGCGTTGCTGCGATTCCTTAAAAAGGGGCTTGTCTTTGCATTGGCTAATAATTTTGTAAGAAACTCAACGGAATAGACCTAAATTGAAGCTTATTTACTCTCCAATAGATTCTATATATAGGAAAATCAAGTGATTTTCTAACGGCATTAAGTTTTATCGGACAGTAATAATTAACAATGATTGTCCACAAAGGAATCCTCAGGGTTTATCGGGTGATCCTTAAATAGGCTGTAAAGATTTCGAGATAGAAGATGTTGAAAGTAAAAGTTGGGTTAGGTAGGGTCTACTGAAAAAGTCATTACACCACCATTAAGGTATTAATAATGAAAAGGATTCTATACCATAATTGGGTACACTCTCCCACTATAAGCCTTTAGAAAGTATTCTAAGGCATATTA
>JBOFMR010000192.1:0-42590 GCA_051658485.1 Phocaeicola sp. | reverse complement strand
CTAACATACTCTTTATTGAAGCCCAAGTAGTAACCATTCGACGAATCAATTGGCGTACTTGACCAATAGGCACCGTACCCATCCTTGTAGACATACTCCCCCTTGGCATTGCTGCGATAGCCTGCGGCAGGTATAAATTCACCTTTACCCGCTGATACGGCATCAGGACCAAAGTAACGCCCATTGGTCCCATCAAGGCTTGTCCAATCGGAATATTTTGAATATAACGAGTCGTGTTCATCCTTTGTCGGCAAACGCCATGCACCATTATCCGGTGTGCGTCCCGAGTTTAGCTCCTCTTTTATATATTTCTGGCTAAACCCAATCAAACAACATGGATCACCCTTACCCTCTTTCAAATTGGCTAGACTATTATCCGGAAAAGAATTGCCTACTGCCCATGAAGAATTCCATCCACTTATTGCCACTTCCAACGGGCTGAATAGAACGTTTGAAGCGGTTACATCATTACTCTTATCCCACGCAATGATCGACCCAAACTGAAACATAACCCCATATCTTTTATGATTTCCTGTAAGAATAAGTTTTGCTTCATCTCCTAATCCTATTACATCAATACGTGGTGCTGTTTCACTTGGTTCTTGTACAGCACTGTTAACGAGTTGAAATCTTGCTGTATAATTCTTATCACCAGACACCTTAACATTCAGCTGACGGTTATTATTTGATAAATAGGCAGCTGCTTCATCTGAGACCTCTATAATCTGATTATCACCATCGTACCATCCCAAGAATTCATAACCTACAGCAACCGTTTCAATATCCGAAGATAACACATCCCCCATAAATCCGCTGCCACTGCTCTCTGTTACCGTTCCACCATTAGAATCTTCGGCATTGAAATTCACCACATATTCCTTCTTCTTAAAGTTTGCGATAAAGTTTTTTGTATTCACCGAAGAGGTTGACTTAACATGCAATGTTGTTCCATCAACGTAAATATCACCTGATATAGCATCGATTTTATCGCCCTCTTGAGTATACCAACCCTCAAATTCGTAATTATCGAAAGCTGTTGCGACAGATGTTATATCAACATCTTCTGCAGCTATACTATCAGTCGGGGTAACTGAACCACCATCAGTTGGAAAAGCCTGGAAGTTTACCACATAAAGATTCCCCTTCGTAAACGCCACCTTAAAGGTTTTTCCATCTACCTCTTTCGATGACTTAACAAATAATTTCAGACCATCCGTTGAGAGGTAAAAAGGTAAAGATTCATCCGTTGAGATTATGGGAACACGTTTATAATCATACCAAACAACCATATAATCCGATTCTGGGGTAGCAGTAAATATAAGCCTACCATCGACAGCTGCTGAACAGCTGTCGGGACCAACCGAACCACCTATGCTCGAAATCTTCTCAATTTTTACCATATAACTCTCATCTGCAAACTTCGCAGTGTAGATCTTATTTGCCGTATGCTGTGTTAGTTTCACTTCTAACTTACTACCTGAAACAATAATGTCATCAGATTTATCAAGCAGATTATCTCCATCGTACCACCCAGCAAAAAAATAGCCCCCGCCTGCTTTGGCTACGGAGTAGAGGGTACTCCCTTCATCACCGGTTTGACTACCTGATAGATCAATAGTTCCACCCTTCCCAGACTCAAACTTAATGGTAATTTTATTTGACTCACGGACAACATTCTCCTTTGAACAGCTACTCACTGCCATAACACATGAGAGCATGAATAATACTGATACAATTGATTTAAACATAATCCAAAAACGTCTAGTTATTACTATTTTTTTACATAAATACAAACTTAGCAAAATAAACAGCAATACCTAATTCCCTGTGAATAATTTGTTACATCAATCTCTCTTTTTTAATTGAAATCAGCTAAATCTCACCTATTTTTAGCACCGTTAAAATAGGTTTTCTCAGTATGCTTTTATTGGTAGAAGAAAAAGATAAAAATTCTCACCAATTTCATTCAGTCCAACAAAAAAACACTCTAGTCTTCAATTTTAACGGTTCAGTTATTTATTCCTCTATTCCCGCTAAACAACCCCTATATTTGCCTAAAAAAAAAAGCAACTATGTGGAAATCTTTTTTACTCCTTTCGCTAACTGCATTCACCTTTTCTTGCAGCAACTCGAATAGTGATCAGAACAAAAAATTAGTGGTTAAAACAACCACAGTACAAACCGTAGAGAGTGAACAGACAAATCATTTCTCATTCATTTCAAAGCCTCATCGCACGACCAACCTCTCTTTTCGAGTAGGCGGCCCTGTAGAGAAATTTAATGTCTATTCGGGAAATTACTTTCCCCAAGGTTCGGTTATTGCGCAAATTGACGCACGTGACTTTACCATTCGCAAAGAGAGAGCTGAAGGGCAATATTTGCAAGCTAAAGCAGAGTATGAACGCATCAAAGTTCTGTATGAAAAGAGCAATCTATCGGCCAGTACCTACGACAAAGCACATGCCGATGTAATAGCAGCCAAGGCAGCCTATGATATGGCACAAAATGAGCTAACCGATACCAAGCTAATAGCTCCCTTCAATGGATATATTGAACAACTATTTATTGAACAACACCAAGATGTAAAAGCTGCACAAAACATCGTATCATTTGTTGATATTGACCAAATTCGCATTGAACTCTTCGTAAACCAAGAGATTGCCCTCCGAGCTAAGAGCATAACTGATATTCAACTGACTTTTGATGCACTACCTGGAAAAAGCTACCAAGCCAAAGTTATTGACATCTCTAAAAGTACGACAAGTAATAACCTCTCCTACCTCCTAACAGCGCTGCTTCCTAATAGTGACAGATCGCTTCTACCTGGTATGTCGGGCAAGGTGTGCTTTGATTCTAACAATAAAGAGTCTCTAATTACCATTCCACTAACAGCCCTACTTCACCGTCCTACCGAAGGGAACTTCGTATGGGCGATAGACCCTGCATCAGGCTTAGTTACTAAACGTACCGTTACATTGGGGAAAGCACTCCCTAACGGAAACATAACCATTGCCACAGGATTAAAACAAGGAGAGCAAATAGCAATAAGCGGATTGAGATTCCTATCCGATGGAATGGTTGTTAAAACAGAACAATAAATAGAAGCACGTTTTAAGTTGACACATCCCCTGATTCGTACCCATATATTCATTGACACAACCTCTATTACTCTTTGATCTTTGACAAAGAGCAGGTGACAATAGTCAAAGAAAGAAACAGGTTGAATAGAAAAAAGGGAAAACGTATTAACTTTTACAACTACACAGCAGAGCTATTCAAAAAGTCACCACTCAACAAGGGTTCTACATCTCATAGGGATGCTCCCTGTAAAAAACAAAATCCATGAAGTTTATCACCTACTTTTTAAAGAACAAATCAGTAACCATACTGCTGCTTACACTAGTCTGTCTAGGAGGTATTCTTGCCTACGTCAAGATGGGAAAGCTAGAAGATGCACCCTTTACCATTAAGCAAGCATTGGTTATCACCCCCTATCCAGGGGCCTCTCCACAAGAGGTACGCACACAAGTTACAGACATACTAGAGGAATCTATCCAATCAATGGGTGAACTCTACTTTCTAAAGAGCGAGAACCGTGCAGGACTCTCCAAAATAACCGTTTATGTAAAAAAAGAGATCCGAGCAGATCAGATGCAGCAACTTTGGGACAAACTACGCCGCAAGGTTAGTGATGTACAGGGAAAACTACCTACAGGTGCAGGCACATCGACTGTAAACGATGACTTTGGCGATGTATTAGGCGTTTTCTACTCTCTTACAGGCAACGGACGTTCGTCGAGAGAGCTAAATCATCAAGCCAAACTGATCAAGAACGATCTACTTACAGTTAAAGATGTAGCTAAAGTAGAGATTTATGGTGTACAAACACCTACCATCGATGTTACCATTACCCCCTCAGTACTTTCACAAAGCGGAGTTACAATGAACGACATCGTTCGTGCATTCGAAAGTCAAAACCGTGTCGTAGATGCAGGTGCTATTGAAACAGAGGAGAACCGCATACGAATAGAATCAACAGGTAACTTCTACTCACTCGATGATATCCGTACCTTAACAATTATATCAAGTACGGGCGAACACTTTTCGCTATCAGACATTGCGGAAATTAAAGAGGGGTATAAATACCCTGTTAGTAACTTGATGCGCCTAGATGGTAAACCTGCTGTGGGCATCGCAGTTTCGACTGTTCCTACTGGGAATGTAGTGGACATGGCAGCTCTAGTTAAGGAACGAATCGATAAGTTTAATCAATCCATGCCTGCTGGATATGAGTTGACTCCCATCTACGACCAAGGATATGAATCGGCAGTAGCCAATGAAGGTTTTATCCTTAACTTAGTTATATCGGTGGTGACAGTGGTAATTATTCTGCTCTTTTTCATCGGTTTTAAAAATGGATTACTAGTAGGTAGTGGTTTGGTGTTTTCAATACTTGCTACACTTATTGTAATGCTCTCCCAAGGTATAGCATTACAGCGAATGTCCCTGGCAGCCATCATTATAGCAATGGGTATGCTTGTAGATAATGCCATTGTTGTATCCGATTCTACATTGGTTAATATGCAAAAAGGGATGCGCAAGCGCCCCGCGATTTTGAAAGCCTGTTCATCCACTGCTTTGCCTTTGCTAGCAGCTACCGTTATTGCTATTCTTACCTTCTTGCCCATCTACTATTCACCCCACATTACCGGTGAGCTACTTTCATCGTTAGTGGTCGTTATTGGTGTATCTCTGATGTTTAGTTGGGTATTCTCACTAACACAAACCCCCTTCTTTATTCAAGAATTTGTACGCAGACCTCGTCCTGACCAAGTAAATGGTGAGCTATTTACGGGTAAACTATTCAATAAGTTTCGTCATTTGCTTCACTTTGTCATTCGACATAAGTTCCTTACACTATCGGCCATGATTCTTTTAATGATAGCCTCGGCGTGGAGCTTCAAATTTATCCCTAAAGTATTTGTCCCCTCGCTAGAGAAAGAGTACTTTACCATAGATATGTGGCTTCCCGAAGGTGTACGCATTGAGAAGATGGATAGAACGGCTACCGAGATGGTAGAATACATAAAAGAGTTTGAACAAACTGAAGTGGTATCGAGCTATATCGGGCGCACCCCCCCACGATACTATCTATCGAACATTGCTTTTGGCCCACAGCCCAACTATGCGCAAATATTGGTAAAGTGTAAATCATCTAAAGGTGCCAAAGAGCTACACGCCATGCTGCAAGAATCACTTAGAGACCAATTTCCCGAGCCACTTATAAAGGTTAATAAATTTGAGTTAAGTGTACTAACCGAGGCGATGATTGAGGCACGCTTTTTAGGACCTGATGCAGCTATCCTCGATTCACTTGCACAAGAAGCTATCGAGATCATGCGTCGCAATCCCAAAACAACAGATGTACGTAATGAATGGGGAAACATGACACCCATCATACGCCCCGTCTTCGACCCTGTAAAAGCAGGCATACTAGGTATTACCAAAGCGCAGATGATGGAGTCTGTTAAATCCATCAACGATGGAACAACCGTAGGAGTCTATCGCGACAACGAGGAGAAAGTACCCGTATTGCTCAAATCGGCAGGCGAAAAGATTACGACTCCCGAAGATTTAGGAAACTTCTCTATATGGAATGGCACCAAGTCAGCACCTCTATCGCAAGTAACCAAAGGAATAGAGACTACGTGGGAATATCCGCAGGTAAGAACCTACAACCGCCAACTATCAATGGCAGCCATGTGTAGTGTGATAGAGGGATCAACGATGGCCGAAGTACATGGTGAGATACGCGAAGAGATAGAGAACATAAAGTTGCCCGATGGATACTCCTTCTTTTGGGATTCACAATTCAAAGATCAATCCGAAGCGCTTCAGGCATTGGCTAAATATTTCCCCTTAGCCTTTATATTGCTCATAGTAGTATTGGTAGCACTCTTTAAGAACTTTCGAGAGCCACTTATTATTCTCTGCATACTTCCACTTTCACTCATTGGAGTAGCGGCAGGACTACTGCTTACAGGGTTTCAGTTTGGCTTCTTCCCCATTGCAGGTTGGCTGGGATTACTAGGTATGATTATCAAAAATGTAATTGTACTCATCGATGAGATCAATGCACAAAAGAGCAATGGAGTCGATTTGATTCATGCCATCATTGAAGCCACTGTATCGCGTACCCGACCTGTACTAATGGCAGCTACCACAACCATCTTTGGTATGGTTCCCTTGCTATTCGATGTAGCCTTTGGAGGTATGGCAGCCACTATCATCTTTGGGCTTACCTTTGCCACAGCACTTACGCTATTTGTAACGCCAGCACTCTATGCCATCTTTTACAAAGTGAAAGGAAAGGTAGCCTAAACAAGAATTATAAGCTCAAATGATTATCCGCAACTTCACAAAACTCACTCTCGAAATAGACCTTATAGTGGTAATGCTTAAGGGTTCGATAGGAAATAGTTGGAAACCGAAAACGTCGATGGGATAACGACAATAGCACTACTACAGCCAAAGGTCTATTTCATCACAGAAGTTGTGATGGGAATAAAGAATTCTGTTGGTTGCGGATAACATTTAAGCCTATTCATATTATCAAACAAGTGCACCTACAAAGTGCACCTACTCATTTAAAGAACCACATATGAAAACAATAACATTTGCTTTCGCTATTTGCTGCTCCCTACCCATCTGGGCGCAACAAGAGATCACGCCCCTACAACACTATCGCCAAATGGCACTAGAATATAACCACGATCTAAAGGCAGCCGAAAAGAACATCTCTGCCAGCATCGAGCTTATTAAATCGGCCAAAGACGATGCCAAACCCAAGCTGGATGGAAATGCCAACTTTCAATACACAGGCAATCCCATGGAGCTATCTATGAATCTACCCACAATGGAAGCTCCTCTCTCCTTTCAAGGGCAACCAATAGCCTACGGTGCATCTCTCTCACTTATGCAACCCCTATACACAGGTGGACGAATCATAGAGTCCATTCGACAAACAGAGAAGCAACACAGCTTAGCAATAAACAAAAAAATCCTGATACACAACAGTGTATGCTTTCAAACAGATGTGCAATATTGGAATACAGTAGCTAGCGTAGAGGTCGAATCACTCTATGCTGACTTTTACAACTCAATGGAAAAGCTTAAGAATGTAGTCGCAGAGCGAGTTGAGATAGGAATCACTGACCCACAAGATCTACTAATGGTAGAGGTAAAACTAAACGATTCACACTATCAGCTCCTACGTGCCGAAAGCAATACCCAAACCAATCACATGGCACTTAACTCGCTTATTGGAGTAGAGCTGCAAAATCGTATTGAAGTAGAAAACACAGTATCCCCCACAGTAGATAAAGATACTATCCTTAACACACCACACGAAAGCCGGCCTGAAATCAGCATTGCTTACAACCAAATAGAGTTGGAGCAAAGCGCTTTGCGCCTCAATGACTCGAAATACAAACCTCAACTCTACATCGGTGCAGAGGGAAGTTACTCATCACCAGGCTATAATTTCAAGAAAGATTTAGACCCTAACTATGCACTCTATGCCAAGCTATCCGTACCCATCTTTCACTGGGGGAAACGAAGCAGTGACAAGCGTGCCTACAAAAACAGAATAGAGATGGCACATCACAACCTTGATAAAGTTAGAGATGCTGTAGAGTTAGAGGTACAAAAAGCAGAGATGAACCTTGCCCAAGCCTCTAAACAGATTGAGTTAACCCATAGCTCCCTAGCCAAAGCTGAAGAGAATGAACAAAAAGCAGTAGAAAGATACAATGAGGGGAATGCATCCATTATTGAAGTAATTGATGCCCAAGTATACAAACAAACTGCACAAATAAATTACGTACAGGCAAAGCTTACGATACAAATCTATTATGCTGAGCTGATGAAGGCAGCCAATGGATACCAACAATAAAAAGAGCCCTGAATAGTGAAACACCTCTCTTTTGAACCTTTTTCACACAAAAGAGAGGGTTTTTCCTTTCATGCCTAATGATTTACGAGAAGGCTATTTCGAAGCGCCCACTGTTGCTAAATAAGTAGAAGAGTATGATTCCAATTAGAACAACATCAAAAGAGAGTTGTGAGAGGGAGTCCCTTCACTTCACTACCTAGAGCCAATCAGTCTGTTAATCACCCTCTTTAGGGAGATAAAAATGTGCTTCCACAAATCTTCTAATTCCAAATAAAATCAGCATATTTGCACTGCATAGAATCTTCACCCATGATAAAAAAGAGAACACACCTATTCAGCTACATTCTACTATTCTCCACACTTGGTCTATTGGCCTATCTATTGCTTGCTAACTCTTCCAACCTACAAGCAGGAGATGCCAAATTACTAGATAAATTCGTATGGGGCTATCTCTTTTTTGTTGTAGCCTTCAATCTGATGGGCTTCTTAATTATACGCCTCAGCCGCTGGATTAGCCGCTACATCATGCAACGATGGAAAATGATTCTACTCTATTCCTGCGTGGCAACACTCCTATTTGCTGTCAATTTTAGCCTCTTGATATTGGCCAAACTATTGGTTGGAATAAATGACCCCTATATTTTTCCCAATGGAGGTTGGCGAATACTTATTCTACTTTGGATGCTCGATCTCATTATCGTAGGGCTCTTGGTCGTAAATGAATCGGTAGTACAAAATATGAAGATACAACAAGAGGCTGCACGCCTACAAGAAGAGAATAACAAGGCACGCTATACCGCTTTGCAACGTCAACTTAATCCCCACTTTCTATTTAACAATCTCAATACGCTTATTGCCGAAATAGAGTATGATCCAGCCAATGCAGTACTATTCACCCGCAACCTATCGGATGCTTACCGCTACGTATTGCAGTGTCAAGATAAAACCCTCACCTCTATTAGCAAAGAGGTTGCCTTTATGAAAGCATACGTCTTTTTACATCAAGTCAGAATTGGAGAGTATCTATCGGTGACCTCTCACATACCCTCCTCCTATGATGAAGCACAAGTTCCCCCACTCACGTTACAACTCCTAATAGAGAATGTAATAAAACACAATGTAATATCAGAAAATCACCTTATGGAGATAACTCTATCCATCTGTAATCACCAGTTGGTGGTGAATAATAACATTACACAGCCCAAACATTCTGAAAAGATAGGAACAGGACTTGAGAACCTCTCCAATCGCTGCCAACTCATCATAGGTCAAGCCATACAAATTGAGAAAAACGAAAAAAGTTTCACTGTAAAAGTACCCTTACTCCATGAATAAAATATCAGCTGTTATCATTGAAGATGAGAAACCTGCAGCAAGGTTGTTGAAAACAATGGTAGAGCGCATTCGCCCCGAATGGCTTATAACCATACTACCAGGAAGCATAGAAAAGGCCACAGAGTGGTTTTCTGAGAATCCACATCCTGACCTTATTTTTTTAGACATTCAACTTTCAGATGGAAACTCGTTTGAATTTCTCGAAAAGGCAAAACCCACCTCCACCATACTCTTTACTACTGCCTATGATGAGTATGCCATTGAAGCATTTCGTGTAAATAGCATTGACTATATACTAAAACCCATTCATGAAGAGCGGTTAATAGATGCCTGCGAAAAGTATGAAGCACTATTTCACCGAAACAAATCGGTTCAACAAGCCCATCTCAATAACATTTTAGAGACGATTACAGCACCTACTACCAAACGATATCGCACCCGCTTTTTAATTATAGGAGTTGACAAATATACCACTTTGCAGGTAGAAGAGATAGCCTACTTCTATTCTGAGAATCGGATTACCACAGCCGTTACTCACAAAGGGAAAGAACAGATTGTCGATTTCAGCCTTGACAAATTAAGCGAGCAACTTGATCCAAACCTCTTCTTTCGAGCCAATAGACAATTCATTGTAGGTATTGACTCCATCAAGAAGATAGAGCCTTACTTCAATAATAAGATGTCTGTATCGGTAATCCCCCCCTCTCGAACTACGATTACAGTAAGCCGAGAGAAAATAGGGGCGTTTAAAGTTTGGTTGGATTATTAAGTTTCTAATATCGCTAAGTGCCTTATAGCATACCATCTTTCAGCAGATAATCACAAGTTTTTCATCTCTTTGAGCAAAAGATGTTAGACTAGGTACTTCTTCGGTTCTATTGAGCTTTGAATTGGTAGCTGATTCCTGCTTGAAATGTAAAAATAGGATGGAATCTACTTTCATTACTCCCGTCCGGCGATCTAAACATAGAGTTTCCATAGAAACGCATAGCTGGAAGTGCTACCAAACTGAGCTTTGGGGTAAGATAAAAACTCACTTTACCACCCACTTCGCCACCTATAAAGAAATTGTCGCCAAAGCGATTATTCGCCTGCAACAGTTGCTTTTCTTCTTCGCTAAAGGCTGAAGGCATTGCTTGACTGCTTCCTTTGGCATTAATGCGGTAACTACCTACTATACCAGCAAATAGCTCAAAGTCTGTTCGGTGGGTAGGAGAATAGCCGCGAAAGAGATTAGAGAGGTTGAAATAGTAATCCAAAGCAAGACTAGCCAAATTGAATTGGCGAGTTCTAGTCTCAAAATCAAGAGTTACTCGATTCACATCACCTGTTAAGGCAAAAGCTGATAAAGGAGTAAATCTGTACCCTACTGTACCACTTCCATGGTAATCAAAGTAGTTTTTTCCTTGGTAACGTTTGTCCTGAAAAGGAAGGTTACCACCTCCTGCTAGCGATGCAAAAAAGGTGGGTATAAAGTGCTTCTTATTATTTTGATTAAGTTTATAGAGCGCTGTTGCAGGCCTACCAAATTCAACCCCTAAATGGAGCGAGAAAAGAGGATCAGTAAACTTCTTACTGGCATTAATATCTTGATAGGGAAGTGAATAAGTTAGCCAAGAGAAGCGAGGTTCTAGGTAAATCAAGCTATTATCATCTACTACATATCCCAACTGCAATCCAGTAGAGAATCCACTATAATTGGTACCAATAGGTTTTTTCTCATTTGTCTTTTTCATATATCCTAGCTCTCCTCCACCCAAAAGACGAAGTTGAAAGCGGGATTCATCCACTGCTAATCCAAAAAATGGAAGGGGGTTTATCATTAACTCAAGTCGACCCCCCAAATAGGTCGATGCTTCATAGCATTGGTAAAATGAGGTGCCTCGTTCAGGATCATCTTTATAATTGGCCCAATGCCACGTATTTGTAGCACTATTTATGCCAAGTCGAAACGCTAAATAGGGTGTGACCCATTTGCCTATAGCCAAATGGAAAGAGGGCCCCACACCGCTTCCCTCAAGTCCTGAAAGAGGTAATTGGATACCAGCTGATGCATTTAAAAAGCTATTTTCTCCCAGCGGGAAGTGATGATTATTGTCGACAGAACGGCGATCTCCCAAGGTATAACTCATCCCTACACGGGCAGAGTACCCGAATATATAACGGTCATCCGAAGCAGAAAGTTGCAGAATCGATTGAGAGGTAGCAGCAAAAAGAGGCTCTACAAAAAAATGGAGTCTCGAAGTAGAACGAATCTTAAATTGAAGGCCCAAATGTAAATCTGCAGCCACCTGATTACTCTTATCCAACTGACTAGTCTGTAAACCGACTCCTGCTACGGTAAGCACTTCAAAAGTACGCTGAGGCTGGTAGCCCATAGTAAATGCCGAGAGGTTAAAGAGATGATCCAATTGCAGCGCATACCGCTTTAAAGAGGGTGCTAACGCCTGTTCATTGCTAGTAAAACCAAACATAAAACGTGCTGCATGATACTTGGAGAACCACTTCCCTACAGAGAGTTGAACTCCACCACCTATCTTGTAAGGGTTATAATCGGATGAAACACCTTCAAAACTACCTGACACGGAGAAAAAGAGATTGTCTGAGAAACGTTCTTTTAAGAAAGGAGCATCAGGCGCTTTATACTGCTTTTGTAGTGCATATTTAACCGCATCAAAAGAGGGAGTAGCCTCTTTTGATGAGCTTTCTACTGTCTGCCCAAATCCACAGATAGGTAGCATTAGAAGCAATGCTACCACACTATATTTAATGCCTACGACTAAGTTCCACTCTATTTTATCTATTTGTTTATTTCTCATTCTTTTCAACTATTATCGGATGACTTTACATCATAAATTCTTTCTCCAATTCATACATCTCTAAGCTATATTCAAAGAGGTCTTTTCCTATATCTCCATCTTGTTCGGCAATGGTAATATACTTTTCATCGCGTTTGTAGCACTGAATCAGTGCATTCTTAGCCTCTTCAAATCCTACATCTCCCTTGCGATTTTCGACGATAGCTTTAAGATACCAACGAATAGGCGATTCGAAATCAATATCTTTAAGTCCCTGTTCGGCCAATGCATTATTCCCTCGATTTTCCATAGCAAGTTGCATCACTACGTTGTTGATAGGTGAGGATTGACGCACTAAATCAAAATTATTACGGCTCTGCTTCCGCTCTTCAGGAGTATCTCCCCCCCGGAAATATCCGCCTAAGCAGCGAGCGAAGGCAATCATTTTCTCATTTGCAGGAGTATTGGGAAGTATTTGTGCCAAGATGCTTGCCTCCTCGTAGTCATTAGATAAAATAGACATCGCCAACTGATTTCCAACCACCTCCTCTGGGTTAATTATCTCTCTGGTTATGCCATCCATACGGGTACGAGTTACATTAACCCCTTTGGTACGTTTATCTATAAAGGGAGCGAGAATCGATATGTCACAAGTATCTCGCTGCAGATAGGAGACCGCAAGATTGTTGGCTGCCAAAATCCATGGTTGACCATTACTCTCTTCCGATTCACGATAAGCTCGTTTATAGAGTTCTTCAAGCTCCTTGGTATCTTTTACCATACGGAAAAGGTGCCAATACTCGTAGAGAGCAAAAGCCTTTTTACCACTTCGGTAATCAGCATCATTCAAATATTTATGGAGTATCTCCTCGGGATTTAGTTCGCGAAATATTTCATGCTTATATTCATACTTTACCGTACGCAACTTAGGGAGTACATCTTTAATGACAGTGCTGTACTCTGGCATCCTAGAGATTTTAGAGAATTGCATATCAGGATTACTGCTTTGGTTGACCACTGCTTGAATACGTTCAGATAGCTCAGGAAGAGTATCTTTTAAGAGTTCAGCTACTTGATCCCAACCAGCAACTTTCGCTTGTGGGTTTTGATAGACTCTCGCCAACATCTGCTTGGGAATAACTGAAGTGATGCTATTTTGCGCAAAGGCGACCCGACGGTGTGCCAAATTAAGATTACTTGAATAGGAACCCTCAGGCGATGAGATACCCGTGATATGAAACTCTTTGAGTGAGGTCCCCTCTCCATTGATAATTTCAAGAATGTCACTTTTGAGCTTATTGAGTTGTATATCATTCTCTGGATTAGTAGAATCAAGTTCTGCTTTTGCTACCAAGAAGCTAAGTGAAATATTACCCGAAGTGTTGCGTTTTTCCCGTTTAGGACGTTCCCTATAATCTTCATCGTTCAAAACACGCTGCCCAAAAGAGAACTCTAAGAATTTGAAGGGGCGCTTCATTTCACAAGTATTAATCAACATCGATTTACAGAAATAGACCTGCGTATAATCTTCGAGTAACACAGTCGCTGTACCGTTGTAGTTCCGTTTCGGATCGGGAACAACAACTGTATCATTCCAATCAATACTCATATACTTTTCAGTAAGTTTCTCCTCTTGGACGAATTGAGTTAAGATATCGCGACTATCATCAAATGCCATGCGTCGATTTTGTGTAAACCTATACTCCTCACCATCGTAAACCAAAGGGCGGTTATAAAATATGGTATCTTGTGTCTCACAATCAATCACATAGGGCTGAATAATAAGTCGTGCATTACTTTTACCAAATTGGGCTGGAATGGGAAAAGTACCGTAGAGAATCAGCTTATTACCAATCATTGTAGGCGCTTTGGGAGTCGGTTTAATATCCTGCAAAGTACCCGTAATCGTGACATCCTCTAGTACCAATCCTGCATCAAGCAATACATTTATTTCTAATCGGCCCTCCACTTTTTCCATAATGGGTTTAGACATATCGACCTTAAATATAAGTGCTCCATTATCAGGTACACGGATTTCGTAATTCCCACTTTGATCAGCCACCTCCTGCTCTTCGGAAATAATAACAGCTGCCACTCCCGCATCGGAGTTCAAAATTTGGAAAGCATCCTCTGCCTCTGCCACTGTATTAAAGGCATAAATAAAGACCGCTGCATCGCGAAATGGTTTTTTACTCTCTTTGTCAAGCACTCTCCCCGATATAGTCTGAATGCGCTGTGCCGCAAGTGAAGTAGGTAATAATAGCCCTAAAACGAGCAATAGTAGCGAGACCTTTAAGGGTCTTAACTCCATTAAAGCTGTCAAATGAGATGCTAACCTTACAATGCGATGTATCATATATTTTCAATTAATAAATAAGTGGTCGTTAGTAGTTTATATCAAGTCGATTTTTTACTCGATGTTTGAGAGTAACCTGAATGATGTTCTAAAATCAAGTGATATTGATTCTTTATCTTTGCTTACTTATCTCTAATTATTTTATAATATAACTAATGGAAGCACCTATTTTAGTCGGTAAGAATTTAAAACCTGACGAATTGGTGGTAGCAGATGCTCCATCGTAGTAGTCCTCTGTGTGGTCAGTTGCATAAGATTCTTTGTGTGCAAAGTAGAGAAATCCAGCTCCACCATATGCTTCAATAATCCACTTTTTATTGAGCTTCCAGGCGTAACCGATAGTCACCCCTATACCTCCTGTATTCCCTTTGTATCTCTTATCTTTCCATACCAAGTTGTAATGGTTAAAGAGCCCTGCTACCCCTACATACTCCCGCGTAAAAGGTCGTCCATTAAACCAATAACGAAACTCTGGTTGAATACCCATCATTTTCATATCAGCTCCATAGGGTTTCTGATTGAAGAATGCCCCCACCGAGAAACTACTTCTGTTTCCCACAACCAATTCCATTCCCAAGTTAGGAGTCATAGCTGTCAATAGCAGCAAATCGGTTTTAATAGCTAAGCGTTGTGCTTTAAGGGGGGTAGTAGCTAGTAAGGTCATCACAGCAACTATCCCTAATAGGAATAAACGATTAAAGTATCGTGGTGTTATCATTGTTTCTATTTTTGTACTTATTTTGCTAGGTCCATTTAATATCCATTAAATCGGCCATATCTATCTACGGCATATCCACAATCGATCTTTATGAACTTTTCTTGAACCAATCAACTAGTTTACCTATAAATATAGGATCTTTCCATTGCCCTTATCTCCTTTTCTGTAGGAGTATCTGCATTGATTTCTCCATCAATGATCTCTTCCTCCCACCCAGTAATGGTGCATTGTAAATTTGCACGTGAACTATATCGGATTTTCGCTGTATGGATACTCCCTTTTACAAGTTCAATACTTGGATCAGTTTCAAAATCGTATGCCTGAAACGTCTCCGTAGTTTTTCCATCTTGCATAAGAATGGAAAGTTCAATGGAATAGATTGCATTTTTACTAGGGAGAAAAAGGAAATCAGCACCTATATAACTATCCTCTTCAGGAAGCCCTGCATAGAATGCAAAATCTGTATCATAGCTAAATGTCAGCCCTCCATCCCTATTAGGTGTAATATCTCCAGTAGAAAGGTTCATATTTCCACCTTGATGGCTATTGGTTTCGACAGTAATATTCTTAACTACCAATGGTTTCCTATTAGTAATCGTTGGGTCATCTGTCCTTATTTTGAATCGCAGTCGAGTAAGTGCATGCTTAAAAGGGAGTTCAATGCGATAATCGTCACCTGCGATACACTTCACTCCGCCCGTATAGAGATAGTCAGATGTCTTCTCCATCGTAGAGGAAATGGTGATAGGAATACGAGGAGCTCTCGATTCTGTTTGATAGGGGTCGTAAATAACGTTTGTCGTATAGGGATAGTAGCTATAAAAAATAAGTGCGCTATTCTCGTAATCAGGATAAGCAGGTTTAGTACCATCTTTGGAGAATAAGTTCCCACTTTTCCCTTGCGACACATAGCAACTGTTGTTAAAGATAGGGAATATATTAACTCCCCACCAAGCAACGTTTTGTACAACTTTCTGCTCATTTTCCCAAATCCATTCTGTCTGAAGTGCATAAATACCCACGAGTGAATCTTTAGGAAGGTAGGTCGTATTGATCACTGCTCGGCTATTATTTGCAGGAGCAGGTTCGTTAGCAATAGAAGTACTGCTGTAAGCAATCCCACTACCAAAGGATATAAGTGTAGAGTCTACTGGTATCTCAGGAGAGTGGTGCGAGGAGTGGTTAGAACACCCCGTTACAATAGCTACAAAAAATAGAAAAGAGAAGAGTTTCAGAATAACTCTTTTTTTATTTCGGATAAGCATATTTCAAATTTAATGTAGTTACAACTCCTTTTTTAAGTTCAATCTGCTTAGCTGCAGTTTTGTAATCATATATCTTTAGTCGACTCGTTGTTCCATCGCTAGGATGATACACCTTGAATACTATAGATTTGATAACTTGGGGAACTCTCACGGCAGGAATAAAGAAAAAGTGCCCCCCTGTATCTGTTTCAGAATCAGTCATATGACGAACATCTATCTGATAGTTGACTGTTTGAGTAAATTGATCATCTTCCACCGTTTCATCTGTTAATATGTCTCCATTATCTAAACTCATTTTTCCTCTTTGTGCAATCCTTGTATTGACTTCAATCTCTTGAAGAACAGGACTATGGTCACCTACAAAAGAGGGATTTTCGGTATAAAGCCGAAAGTTTAGGCGTGAAAGTGCATGGCGAAAAGTCAATGAAGCAGGCTTTTTTTGCCCACCTAAAAAGTTTTGTTTACTTGCATAGAGGTAATCAATTGTAGCATCTAATGACTTCTCAATATGAACTGGGACACATGGAGCTGTCGGTTTAACCAAAGCACCATCATATTCTATTTCGCTTGTATAAGGATAATAAGCATAGAACTGCAAAGCACCATTTTCACAGCTTGGATAAGAAGCACGTATACCGTCTGGATCGAGAGTGGTGATGGTAATTCCTCCAGATGTACTTACTGAAGCTGTATAGGGTGCATTGAGCAGATTTTTCTGCACATTAACCTCTGCCCATGGCTTAGTAGGATTTTCAATTAAGACATACTCCCCGTTAATGTATCGGCTCTTAAGCCCAAATACACCAACTTTAGAGCCATTGGGCAGATAAGTGGTTTCAATGGGGGCACGACTAGATGGATTTATCTGGGTAGATAAACCATAGCTAAGGTAGACCAATGTATCCTGTGCCAAAGGAACTTCTTCTGGCACAGGAATATTAGTACTACAACTGGTTAGCACTGCTAAAAGTGAAACTAGGGTAGTGTATCTTTTCATTTTTTGAAATCTTTTAAAAAAGGAGCTTATACCTCGATATCCACATCTTCACCTATTACCCAGTCGGTAAGTGTAGCTGTCATACCAATTTCCATCTTACCATTAATTGTCAAATTAATCGTGTAGGCTTTACCTGGTTCAAAAGGTTCTCCATCTTTAAGTTTAATATCTACATCTGTATTGATTTCTTCTCCTATTAACGTCATTCTGTACGAAGTTTCTCCTGAAGGTACTAAAAGGTAGCCAGCCTTAACACTGACTTCTCCATCTGGTACTATAATAGGTTCTTGATCGTTTGCATAAGCGTAACAAGGCTTAACTTCACCAAAAACAGAAAGTAAACCCATTTGGAATTCATCAGCAGTTCCAGTTGTAGGATCTAATGCAGCTACTACCATTTTGTAACTACTTGGGAGATTCATACTAATAGTATCAATAGCACAAGATTGTGCTGTATAATCATATCCTTTTTTGATGTTTACATGAAAAAGCGAAGTTAAATGGTGAAATACAATATCAGGATTCTTAGGAGCAGGAACAATCTTTCTAAAATATGCTGCATTGTATCCGGCATCTACTTTTTTTGTACGGCCCCAAAGAATATCTTTTCTACCATCGAACTCACCTATCACGTGAAGTGAATCTTTAGTTAGACCATATCTAACGACCTCTTCTGGATAGTAAGCATAGAACGAATAGTTGCGAGTAGAGCTACGTGGATAATAGTAAGGGCCTCCACTTAATGTTATGGCTGAAGCATCACCTTCCGCAACAATAGTTCCCATAACATTCTGCATAATACAAGGCTTGTTATCTGACTGTCCTGAAATGTTTGTAATCCAGCCTTCTGTATCTTCTGCTGTTGGTGCATTGTCTAATGCATAGATTCCCACTTTTGTATTATCCCATTTATCAACAATTTGTCGGTTACCTGAATTTACATTACTGTTGACTTTTGCAGTAGAACCTAAATTAATTTCTACTACGTTTAATTCATTTTTCCCATTTTCAACAGAGGGCGCTTGGGTATGCGAGCAGCTTACCACAAATGCACTAGCGCAAAGGGCACTAAAAAGAATGTGTTTCATACTTGTTTGTTTTTAGTTAAAAAATTATTATTAATTGATTTGATTATTATATCCTATTCCAAAACAGAATTTTACTACAAAAGAGAATTTTCTTCGGGGTCAATATCGATATCTCCACCATCTAACCAACCTGTGAGAGTTGCTTCTATCTCAACAATTTGATTACTATAGACCGTTACAGTTACGTTGTATGACTTACTAGCTTCAAAAGGAATTACATTTCCTGCTTTATCCTTAGCCACTATTTTCACATCATTGTAGGTAGTGGTCTGCTTGCTCTCTTCGATGGGATTTCCCTCTTTATTGACATACTCCTTGATAACGATGTTAGCATAATATTCAGTCTCACCTGGCATAATAAGCAAACTTTCTCCTACACGGACACGCTTGCTACTTTCAGTACTTTTAGGACCAATTTCTTTAAGAGTAATCAATGGGGCATTGGGTCTGCTCTCATTAGGACGTTGCTTAAGAAATAAAGGTTGTTTGTCGTTCCCTGTAATCTGGAAAGAGATGGAATCAAATCCCATAACAATGGTACCTTTGTTAATCGATTCTACCGAGATGGCATTGATATAAACCCCCTTACGTATGGGTGAGCCTTCTACATATGTCGTGTCTGCAATAGCTCCCTCTTCTCCTGCACGTACATTAAATACTAAACGCGCGAGAGAGTGACGGAAGATAAGACTAGGTTGTATCCCTCTACGAGCACTATAAGAACTAAAGGTTTTATCATAATCATCTTGAATGATTTTTTTGCTATTTTCATCGATACCTGGTTTAAACTCTCCTCGCTTCTCATGTCCCACTTCTACATAAAGGTAGTCAGATACAGACCCTGAGAGTTTTCCATTTTCAATTAGTTTTTGAGTAATGGCGATTTTTTGATCAGCAGTAAGTTTAGCATATCCCAAAAGTAAATCTTGAGTACCATCGATGGTTATAGGGCAAGAAAGGGTGGTATCTGTAGAAACAGCCGCTCCTACAGTAGCATCATTTGCATAGTATCCCATAAAGGTATATCCCCCTTGTAAAGGGTAGTATACTGTTTTTCCATCGTCCCAGGTGATTTTCCCTGTAATACTTCCCATAGGTGCAGAAGCTTGTTTCCCTTTGATACAATAGTCTGTATTTTTTGCAAACGAACCTTCTTTACGAATTCCGAAAAGAGTGAGTTTCTCACCCTGCCATACATTTTCTGTAGAACCATCCAAGCCTCCTACAGCACCAGACCCTCTTGTTTGAGCCAAACGGGAAGTAGCAACATTTAAATGCCCCAAGCCTATTTTAATAGACTGCATCTCATCATTCTCGCTGTCACCTGCCTCTGCATGAGTATCCTCATAGCCATGCCTTGCACATCCCCATCCTGCTAGTAACACCAAAGCTAAAACAGTGGAAAAAAACATTTTCTTCTTTTTCATATCTTTCATAATAAATTTTATTTGTACATTAATCAGTATCTAATTCCTAACTCTCCTTTTACTATCACTCACCTGCCTGTCATACAAAAGCATCTCTTATCATATTCCCAAGAGCAGATGAAAATAAAAAACCTAAGGAGATACTCATTCTCTAATCTTTTACTCTATCCTCTTATTTATCTGACAGCATTAACTTCACTTGGTTCTAAGTCAATATCAATATCACCCCCTTCTGACCACCCAGTAAGTGAAACAGAGATGTCAGCCTCAAGGTCATCGTAGAGTGCCATACGTACAGTATATTCACGATTCTTTTTAAACCCATCAGCAAGCGATACTGTATAATGATTCTCCTGAGAGACCCCATTAACGATGAGAGTGACCATAAAAGTATAACTTGTTGCTTCGGGAAGCAACAGACTCTCGCCAATAAGAAGTGCACGTTCGGGAGTATTGTGTAACTCATTCTGTAAAGTATAATCGTGTACCAAATGTGAGCTAAAATCATAATCATGTAGGGTAAATTGCCTCTTTTCTGGATAGAAAGTTATGCCCATTTGCTCTGCATTTTGTTGAGCGATGGTTAGGAGCCCACGGTAGCACGATTCAACTCTAATAGCACTAACCCGAGTCGTTTTAGTCAACCCACCAGGTTCTTTAATATAGGCTTTAAATCGAAAACGAACCAATTGATGCATAAAATGTACTACGGGGTTCACTCGATAAGCAGCACTATAGCCACTATAAGAGGTAGCACGTATGCTATTGCCATTGGGCATCTTAGCAATCTGCTCCAATTGGCTATCCGTAAACTTAGCATAACCATTAAGCAAATCTTGCGAGCCATCAATCTCGACTGGCAAATTAATCGCTTCGGGGCTTTTCTGTGGAATACCTGCGGCAGCATCATCTACATAGTAACCAAATATTTGATAAGGCGTAGTACGCTCATGTACAGGATAGAATGGAAAGAAAGAAGAGTTGCACCAATTGAAAAAGCCCGATTCGATTGAGTCTACTTGTACTTTTTCTCCTTCTACTAGATAGTTTTCAGAGTGAGTAAAGGGATTCTCTACTTGACGCTTTACAGCATAAAGATAGAAACGTGCCCGTTTCCATTTAAGCGCAATCAAAGAGTCAGCTGCATTATTATCAAAAGCACCTGTACCTCTTGAAGCAAAATGAATATAATTGGGATCGGAAAAATGGATAGTAAGCGGAATAGAGTCTGGCACCATCCCTTCAGGATTAGGTTGAAGCTCATCCCAATCGTACCCCAGCCCAACATACGCTTCGTAGCATCCGCTTAGTGCACCTAACAGCAATAGCATGATAGGTAACATCAATAGACGAGTATATAAATTAGCTTTTTTCAAAATCCTTTTGTGTTTAGAATTTACCCTCTTCCTTCAAAAGAAACAGGTATTAAATCATTTTATTTTTGTCGTATCTACTAGATTACTCTACATCCAAAATCCCATCCTCTTTATTCCAATCCCCTACCGAAGTATCAACTCCTTGCAACATCTCTTTCTTTGTTAAAAGAAGGGGAGATCCAATCGTTAAAGAGTAATGAGGGCTACATTGTTTATAGTAAACGACCCCATCCTTAACAACTTTCTCTATGGAGGGGTTAGCAACTAATACATTGTGCAGATTGAAGCGAGCATTGAAGGTTTTACGATAGAGCTTTCCATTCTCTTGAAGAGAAGCTGTTACTGCCATCCATAAAACACCTGGGCCACGACCTAAGAAAGGATCCAGACTATTGATAAGCCCCAGCAGATGAGTCGTACTGTTGCAACTAATCTGATTGTTCCCCTTATGAGTCAGTTGATAATCGAGCAACACCTTCAAACTCTGGCTACCAGCCACTGAAAGATAACCTGTCGTTAGCTGTATTTGTGGACAAATACCCGAGATTTCACCCATAACACGTTCTATTTCTATGCCCGATTCGGGTTGTATTGTAAGTTGAACGTTCACTTCTTGGGTAAGGCGCTTCGGCGTAAAGCTGATTGTTTGTGTGGTACCATGAGCTACTGAAGCATGTGTTATGGCAACATAGAGAGGCGAGGATAGTGGCATCATATATTTATAAGCACTATTTTCACTTATCCAAGAGTCATAATCAGCCCCATCCAATTGTGGTTTGGAGTACCCTTTCACACTAGCCGACAAGTAAGAACTAGGGTGTTCAATATCTGTAAGATAGTCATAAAGAGTATTTACCTGTAAGTTGGGATAATCGTAACTGAGTGTGATAAACTGATATTCTCCCGCATCTACTATACAGTAAACAGAATCAGAGGCAGCAATAGAGTCATGCTGGATAGTCTCCCAAGTTTTATCACTGGGTATAAAAGGGACATTTTCAATAAAATTCCACCCTTCGTAGTAGCGAGTGATGTTCATTACACGATTAGAGACAACCCGCATTTCACCTGTAGGAGGAGCTACTTCGCCACCCCAATTATAGTTAAAAGCAAGTTTACAATTACCCTTGTGTTCTTCGCTACCAAACGTCAATGGAGTGCAAGCATGAAGTCCAACTGCTACAATGAGCAGCATTATGTAGCCTGCTAGCTTCAATGGCTTATGGTGTTCTAGTCTGCTCATCTAATTTTCCCTCCTTATTTTCTGTTTTATCTGCTTTTTTGCGTTTGTTTCTCCCTTTTACTTTCTCCTTTTCTAATCCCAGGCTATCCTTATTCTCTTGGCCCTCATTTAATCGAATCTTCTCTTTCTCAGCCTCCTTATCAATCAAAAGTTGCTTCTTGATTGCTTCTCTTTCTTCTAAAAGCGCATTGCGCGCAACCGAAATAGAATCTTTTCGTTGTTTTTTATCTGCTTTGCGGAGCTCTAAGCGCTCTATTCGCGCCGTATTGACCCGTTTATATTTGTTCTTTACAGAAGCGAACCTGTAAACAAAAGCTACTCGAATATCACTTACCACAGGATAAGGAAGTAAATGCCAATCTTTGAAGGAATCGTTCACCAAGTTATAGCAGCGCCCTTCACTGTCATATGTAAATCGAACGTATTTAGTAGCTACAAGCCCAACACTAGCACCAAATTCAAGATCGACAACACTCTTTCCATAACTATAAAGAGGAATGCCATAACCAAAAGAGAATCCTCCTCCAAATTGATTACCTTGCTTTCCTTCATCCCCAAACTTCACAGCATAATTCCCTGTTGAAGCATAGATTCCCCAATAATAGGCACGCCAAGTACGTGGATTATTACGACGCCTACTGGTAGCTTGTTCCAATTTATTAAAAAACGATTGTTGAGTAGTGCTATTCTGTTCATTCTGCGAACGGTGCTGAGTACGATAGTATTGGCGTAGCTCCATGCGCCCTTCTGCAATATTATAAACCATCGATGGAACATATCTTTGTGAAGTTGCAGGATTGAATCTACCAGATAAACCAAGAGTCCAACGACCGTAATCTTTATTGGACAAATCAAATTCTAAAGCTAAACTAGGAGTCAAGAGCAATAGGTCCACTGTATTTACTCGGATGCTGATCCTATCCTTGAGAGGAATAGTCTGGCTCTCACCAAGGCGTGTTGGAGTAATTTCTTGCGCCAAGAGTGGGCAACTTCCAACAAAGAAGAGCATGAATAGAATATAGAAGAACAAGAAATCTCCTTTACTCAGGCTATAGAAGCTATTTTTTATTTTAAATCTCTGCATAAAACATAGTATTCGATATAATTACCTACTTTCAGAGCTACTAAACTATATCAAATTTTAACTCTTTATCTCCTCGTGATTAATAATCTTCAAAAATTATCAATTACAAAACATTCTAATATAAGCACATCAAACACTCTAATCTATTAAAAGCAAATAATGCAAATATCTAAAAAACATATCAATTCATCTTCGATCTATGCATCTCACAGATATTAAATCATTGACTACTGCGATACAAAAATATATTATACAGTCGAACTAACCAACTATTATTCCATTAAATTTAAATTAATTTTACATGAGCATCTTACAAAAAGAGGCAAACACACAAACAAACAACTAATTATCAACGATATATACATGTTTTCAAACAGATATATTATTTTTGATAAATTATGATTTTAAATCAGGTGTTCTAAGAAGAAAAAACTGCAACATCCTAAAGAAAAGAGCATTAACAAATTTCTACTTTATCTGAAAATTAACACAAATGATGTGTTAATTTTGATATTTTCACTCAAATTCTCTACTATCTTATAATACCACTTCCTACTATCTGAATGCACCTCCCCGTCAAATCGCTCTTTATTGATTTAACGGAGAGCCCATCTACTTACGCTACCATCCTACTAGGTAACTAACTCCTGCCACAATCCAAAAGCCTGGTTGCGGTATATTTCCATAATCATAATAGTGATTATTCAACAAATTATTTGCTTCTACATAGAATTTATAGGTAGGTGCATTCCAATAGAGCTTAGCATCTACCACAGCATAAGGACGGTAATCAACAAGACCCACTTCTGAACCATTTTCATAAACCTTGTAACTACCTTGCCTATCTTGCCAACGAAAAGAGTAATGAGCCTCCAATCGTTTCCAAATGTGATGATCTAACTGTACCACTAGCTTATGCCTAAGGTATTCCAATGCATATTGTGACACATAACCGGGCAACTCCTCTTTGCTTTGATTGATGTAACTATACCCCAATGAGAAGCGGCGTAGGAAGCTATTTGAATGAATTAACTCAGGTAAATTAAGGGTTGCTGAGAACTCAAGACCCGTAGAGTTTATACGGGTATGGTTAATTGATTTCCAAATACTCTCTCCTTCGGCTTGCACCCAATCTATTAAATTCTTTCCCCGGTGATGATACGCACTTAAGCTCCCTTGGATGGCAGGTGATGTATATCTAATTCCACCCTCAAAAGCTTGAAGTTCCTCAGCCTTTAACTGCTTATTGCCTTGGTGAGTTTCATTGGTCGTATAGTAGAGTTCAGTAAATGTAGGTAGCCTCAACGAGCAATTCCACGAAGAAAAGAGCTTCCAATCATTATTTATACGATAGGCAACATCTATACCTGGATAATAGCCAAAACGCCCCCCATTACTTCCATCCTTAGTTGCAATGACTCCAGCAGAGAGTGAGAATCGGTGTAATAGGAGATTGTGCTCCAAATGGAAACTGACGTTGGTGCGGCTTACGCCCAAACTATACTCTTTATCAGTTCCCGCAATGGGTTGATTAGTAGCAAGTGGCTCTCCCAAGGCACTACTTCGTATGGACTCACTACGCAACTCCCCTCCTACAGCTGTTTTTCCTAAAAAGGAGGAGAAACTAGCATTGATATTCACACCAAACACATCTGTTTGATGGTAGTTATAAGGCACCCGTTCTTCACTACCTCGTATCAATTCAAAACGGTCCTCACCTCGGGTAAAGTAGAGTTGCGAGCGCAGCTGAACAACCCCTGTAGTAGTCGCTTGTGCCGCCGCAAAGTATTTACGCGTTTGCTCATACTGATCATCGTAACGAGCACTATAGAACGTGTTTGCTCCATATCTCTTGTCACTCATACCTGCTTGCCAATTTAAGTAAATTTGTGGATGAGTATAACCCCCTTGATAAAAGGCACGAATGAGCTCATTGTCACTATTGAGCGAACCAGCCCGATTGCGTAGATAACCATCGCTGCGGTTGTAACTAGCCGAAACGGTATGATGAAATAGAGCTTGCTTTATCTCTATACTGGCCCCTGCCTGTGCCGTACCATAAGAGCCTCCAGCTAAATAGATACCCGCTTGATTGCTCTCGGGCGTGCGAGTAATAATATTAATGGCACCCAACAAGGAGGAGGTACCATATACACGAGCGGCTGGTCCCTCAAGAATTTCGATACGCTCAACTGTGTTAATATCTACTGGGAAGTCAGCAGCATTGTGCCCTGTTTGCGGATCACAAATATTGATACCATTCAAAAGGATCGTTATTTGATCAAATGTTCCTCCGCGGATGCTGATGTCTGTTTGTGTACCTTGTACCCCTCGTTGGCGGACATCCACACCAATGGCATACTTTAATAGTTCGTTGACTGTTCGGACAGGGACCGCATCTAAGAGCTGACGGTCTAATACCATAACCATCCGTGCACTCTGGCTTACCACAAGCGGTGCACGCAAGGCTGTCACCTCTACCTCTTCCAACTCATAAGCTTGTTCACGCTCAGGCTGAATAACCTGTGCCGCTGCCTCCGTAACAGCTGCAAATGTTAGCATACTCACAGCGAGTACTCCAATATTCACCTCTCTTCTCAAGCTACGGAAAACGGAATAAGATTTGTGGTCAAAGTGGCGAAAGCGCACAGGTTGAGAAAATCTTTTTGATTTTTCGTTCATAAAATAGTTATTAATAGTACCACCAAAAGTGGTGGATTTCTTCTCTCATCGTAAAACCTTACACGCTAAGGAAAGGCTTTAAATCGGTGCAAATTTATATAAAAAACATTGCTCTCCAGTAAAACTTAATGCCTTTAGAGAATCGCTTGATTTTCCTATAATCGAATCTAATAGAGAACAAAGAGACTTCAATGTAGGCATGTTCTGTTGAATTTCTTACAAAATCATTAGCCAACGAAAAGAGAATCCCTTTTTTAGAGAATCTCAACAAACGATTGATTATCAGACAATATAACAAATTGTCTCCTTTTCACCAAATAGGAAGAACAAGAAATGGCCTTGTCACATAATGACAAGACCATCTCTTATTTATAGACGTTTGTATATTAACGGCTTCCTCCAGCCCACCAAACATTCTCTGTATAGACATAATCACCATTTCCATAAGCAGCTTGCACATTCGGATTAGTGGTTGTATCACTATTACCATAAGGACATCTTAATGGGAATTTATTCGGATTTTGGAACGCATAGAAATCATGGTTCAAAGCTCTCATCCTACGCACATCATTGTAACATTCAGTCGTCTCTCCATTAGCACCATGGAAGGCAATGTATTTTTGAAGCATAGTCTCTTTAAGAGGGTTCGCATCAAACAAAGCAGCCACCTCATCGTCAAAATAACTAGCAGCTATTTCTGGAGTAATATTTTCAGTTACTCCACTAAATCCTTCCCAAAGAACAGATGACAGAGCAGCCAACACACTCTTCTCTGAATTAGCAATAGCTACAACAACAGCCTCTTTCAACACCTCTTTAGCTGCTGGAATGTTATTCAAGTTAACCAAAGCTTCAGCTTTTAAAAATAGAAGTTCATGATAACTTAAGAGATGTGTAGGTGCCGATTGAGCAGCTACGTACATCGGTGTAGTATACTTTTGTTGACTTTGCTCCAAATCTCCGTGTTTAGCCAAATTCAACAAAGGGTCAGTAGCAGAAGCAATCATAGTCTGACTTTGAGGCTCCATAAAAAGACGAGAGATACGAGGGTCTTTACGCTCTACCAACTTATCAAACATGCTACGACTAGCTACAACACCTGCACGAGACCAATAGAAGCCGAAATAAGGATTAATATTTACACCTGTGTTATACTTATCATAACTACATTGTTCACTTGCTGAAGTATAAGATTTACCTATGCAATCCAATACAGTTTGCATAATAGCCTCTTTGTTTTCACCTTTCAACATCAGTCTCATGGTGTAGCGAGCTTTTAAACCATAAGCCGTTTTAAGCCATTTATCTTTATCACCTCCATAGATTAAATCTTGGGCACCAATTCCGTTGAGATCTGTTTTCTGAAGGTTTTCAATAGCACCATCCAAGTAAGCTAAGACAGCCCTGTAGATATCCTCTTGTCGATCTATTTTAGGTGTCATGCTAATGGTATAATCACATGCTTCACTCCAAGGTGCATCACCAAACATATCTGTAAGCACTGCCAAATTATAGGCTGCCAATGTTTGAGCTATACCTAGCGTTACAAAATTGCCTGGTTCTGAACCACCTTCTGAACATTTTGCTATCGCTATTTTTGCATCCTTCAACGTTACATAAAGTCTACGCCATACATTATTAAATGTAGCAGAAGCTTGAGGCTCTCCATTTCTATATTCAGCATTAAATGTTTGATTGTGTGAACCTATTTGATGTTCAACATAGATGCCCAAATAAGTATTAAAATCACCACCCACATTACTAAAAGCTGTAGCAGTCATTACATCTGTCAGGATTAATCTTGCAGGTACATCTGTAACGTTATTTGCATTTTTATTGATACCATCCATGATATCCTCTGAGCACGAAGCAAAAGAGATTGACATGGCTGATAAGACCAAAGCCCCTTTAAGTATATTGTTTATTTTCATAATTAAAAATCATTTAAATTAGTTAGAACTTAACGTTAACTCCAAATCCATAACTCGAGCTTCCTGGAAGAGAGAAACGCTCAAATCCACCTCCCATATTGTTATTACCTTGAGACGATTCTGGATCAAGACCTTTTATCGCTGACCAAATGATAAGGTTACGAGCAAATGCATTCAAATTAACATCAATACCTCCCTTAGCCCAAACGGGGTAGCTAATAGACAATTCACGTAATTTCAAGAAACCGCTATCATAAACACCCCCCTCATTTATAGAGGACATTTTATCAAAATAGTCATAGGCTTTTGACCCTGGAATCAAAATATCATTAGGGGCATAAGTACCATCAGCTAGTTTTTTTACTGCATATTTTTCAAACAAGAAGCCATCCATTTGACGGAAGTCAGCCGATTTTTGAGTTGTTCCATAATAATCAAGTGTACTCATAGTACCACAATACATTTGTCCACCATTCTTCCAATCAAAAGTAGCAGCAATACGGAATTTATAAATTTCAAAGCTTGTATTAAAACCAAGTGTAAAGTTAGGTGATACGGTTCCAATAACTCTTTCATCACCCATCTGAGGCATACCATTTTCATCAACTACAATATCACCATTGTCGTTACGCAAGAATGAATTTCCGTAAATAACAGGAAATTTATCACCTACACTGGCACGAATTTGTGGAGTTACGAAACCACCCAACATAATACTTTCAACTCCATTTGCCAACGCATCTACATAGTTGTCAATCTTAGAGAAGTTGAATGCAAAATCCCATTTGAAATTGCGGTTGCTAATAGGTGTTACACCCAATGTAAGCTCATGTGCATCCGTGTGGATAGCCCCTCCGTTGGTCATTAAGCTACTAGCACCAGTAGAACCAGCCAAAGGAACACTGAATATTTGATCTTTTACATTTTGACGAGAGTAAGTATAGTTCAAATTAAACATCCCATTAAGGAAAGTCAAATCAACACCTAATTCGTATGAACGCGTATTTTGAGGTCTCAAGTTAGGATCGTATACTGTCGTAGATTGAGTAAATGAAGTCACCCCATTTATAGGAAATTGAATAGGCGTTCCGCTGTAAAAACCACCACCGTAAGTAGGAGTTCTATAGTAAGTATCATAATAAGTACCTGCTTGCCCTACTTCTGCATAAGAGGCCCTTATCTTACCAAATGTCAACACATCATTTTTAAGCAGATCCAACTCTGTAAAAATAAAGCCTAACGATACCGAAGGATAGAAAAACGAACGGTTGTTGCGTGGCATAGACGAAACAATGTCATTACGACCTGTTACATTCAAATATAACATATTGTCATAAGCCAAAGACAAACTAGCAAAGTTACCTACTGTACGTTTTTTTCTTAAAGATTCACTTGAGATAAGTGTCGTTGCATTATCTACGTGATTCCAACCTGGAATATTAAAGTTTGCTCCGTATGATTCGTAGAATTTACGTTGCGTATTTACAAACTCATTACCTACTAATGCATCGAACACCAACTTCTCATTAATCTTCCAGCTATACATTGCAGTAAGAAGAGAGTTCATCTCTAAGACAGTATATCCATAGTGGTCAATTTCTCCCGTTTTATTTGAGTGACCATATCCCCATGAATCAGTATAATCAGTCGTATATGAATCTATACCTAATTGATACTTTATACTCAAATTGTGATTATCTGTATTAAACTTAGTATCGTATTTAAGGTATGTGTTCCCATAAAAACGTTGAGATCTTTCGATAAATTCATTATTCTCTACTGCCCAATAAGCAGCATCAAATCCACCAGTTGAACGGTAAGTGTTTTGTGTATAGGGATTTCCAGCCACATGTGAGGGAATTCCAGCCAAGTCATAACTAGCAGGTGCACCATAAACAGTGGCAACGATACCATTGTTAGCAGAGGTTTGTTTGTTTAACTTAGATGTAACAAAGTTACCAGTAAAACCAGTTGACCAATTATTGTGTAATTTAGCATCAGCAGCCAACTTTGCATTGTAGCGATCCATTCCCGTATTTGGAACAATACCATCTTGAGTAGTATTCCCCAACGAAAAAGAGTAATTTCCCTTATCAAAAGCTTGCGTTATATTGGCAGAATTACTCCATGTTACACCCGTTTTGAAAAAATCCTTTATGTTATCATAAGCCTGTGGAGTTGCCCATGGATCAAGACCAGCCAAAGCGCGTTGTCTTACATAATACATACCCTCTTTTCTTCCATCTTTTTGGGTATAAGCATTATCCGTATTCCCTCCATAAGTCTTATCATTAGCTAATTCACTAATAAGGGGTCCCCAAGATAAAGAACTAGTTGGGTTAAACACACCATTAGAACCTTGTGCAAACGTTTTTTGATAGTCAGGTAAAGTTGAAACTACATCAAAAGAGACGTTAGAATTAATCGAAATCTGTGGCTTACCTTTCTTGGCATTTTTACCACTTTTCGTTGTAATAATAATAACCCCATTAGAAGCACGCATACCATACAACGCAGAGGCAGCTTGCCCCTTAAGAATATTTACACTCTCTATATCATTAGGGTCTATATCCAATGAACGCGAAGCAAAGTCAGAACCCGTTACAGAGTTTTCAGTACTCACATCAGACGTTGAAGAAACTGGCATGCCGTCAATTACATAAAGTGGAGTATTATCCCCTGTAAAAGAGCGAGAACCACGGATTGTTATTTTTGAAGATGCACCAGGCATACCCGAAGAGGGAGTGATTTCCACACCAGAAACTTTACCTTGAAGTGCTCCAGCTAAACTAGTACTTGCGGCTTTAGTAAGATCGTCTGCTTTGACATCCTGTACAGAGTAGCCAAGCGCTTTTTTCTCCTTTGAAATACCCATAGCTGTAACAACAACCTCGTCTAATATCTCCGAATCACTTTGCAATACGATGCGTTGCAATCCCCCTTTCATTACAACTTCTTCTGTTTTCATACCAACATAAGAAATTACTAAAGTGTTAGCACCCGAAGGAATATGGGCAATATTGTAGTGCCCTTCTACATCGGTAATCGTACCTAATGTAGTACCTTTAACTAAAACAGATGCTCCAATAATTGGCTCATTATCTTCAGCAGAGATAACAATACCTGCTACTCTAGAAATTTGAGCAAGAGCCACCCCTACGAACATACATAGTAGGGACAATGACATAATTAGTCTTTTTTTCATAAAAAATCTCTCTTTTTTAATTACTATTCTGTATAATTAACAATGCAAATATAGATTGTTTTTCTATAAAAAAAATGCATTTCGTTATTTTTTTTATAGAAATGTGACGATTTAAAAGTAATCAGCCCGATTTTTCTATATTCTAAACAAAAAAACAAGCAATAATTAACACAAAAGAAAAACTGATCAAAACTATTATTATGTTAATTTTATGGGCTGAGAAAATCGCTAGTCAAACTAAACAGAAGTCATCAAGAGTGCCTGATTTTTTCAAAAAAACAGGCAAAACCGCCAAAAAACAGACAGAAAAAGCAACTCGGCATTACAAAACAACAAAATGAGTCTCACCAACAGAGAAAGAGAGAGAGGCAAAAGGAGCAAAAAAAGGAGAGATTAAACGATTAAAGACTCAAAAAATCAACACTACAATTCATGCAAGAAAATATAATAATCAACAAAAACTAAATTTGCATATAAACAGAAAGAAAATTCCTTTCTGGTAGAAAAAAGAGCTTTTCAAAAACAAAAAAAGAAGAGAAAAGCTCATTTACCTAACAAAAAAGCACCGAAAAAGAGAAATAATCAAGAGGGTTAAACTTGAAAATAGGAATAAAACTGAGCACCTCCAATAACAAACTAACAGCAGAAAAAGAATCTTTCACCCTACTCATTCCGTAAAACAACTAGGACTACATTTCTAAAGAATCAAAGAAGAGAGTGTTTACACCAAACGATTCTTTAACCCACAACCTAAAAAGAGTCACTCCTAAGCTTTGAACAAAAAAGGATTTTTCTGAATATAGACTCACGAACCGCACCGACCTACAAAATCATATTCACTTTAGAACCACTTTATAAGCAGGACTACAAGAAAATAATTATAATATTTTTATCTTCAATCTTCACAAGCACTCATAATCAAACCATTACAGTGAAGAATTGCTTCTTTTATCTTCACCCTATCTTCACCCATACCACCATCTCTTTCACACATCACCATCTCTACTTCATAGCCTCATCCCACTCTTCTGACTAAATTCAGAGAATTTCAAAAGCAAATCATCCAACCGAATCCACTCCTGAGAAAAACATGAAGAGACACGATTGATCACAACCTTTTATTTGTATCAAAACATACGTTCTAATCCACCGTTTCACCTAGGTGAAACGGTGGATTAGAACGTATGTTTTTAAAGAGTACAATATCAGCTCGCAATTAATCTACAAGAAGGGTGAAGGATTGGTGAAGTTTACACACCTCTTTCTTCACCCTAAGAGACTAGTTATCAATGGAGATGAAGGAATGAATCTTTTTTATTCTATTTTCACTAGGTGGCTACAGTCACACACAAGCGAGCAAGGTTAGTAAGGAGGTCAAACAAGAATAAACCAGCTTTCAACAGAAAAATTAGAATCGTTTGAGTTCACAGACGAAAGAGATAAAGAGATTGTAAGTGATACCAAAAAAAATCCTAAATAGGCCCCGTGTTTATAGCATCGACGACAAGAGAGAGGAAAAGTAATGGCTCCAATATTCAATTCTAAACGACGACAAAAAAAAATATTTTTGATTTTTTTATTATACGGATAAGTGTTTTTGATTTTTAAATTGTTTTATACTACAAACGACCAAAATATGTTAATTATAACCTTAAACAACTCAATTACACAAATGCCAATGAATTGAACAAAACAGCAGCAAGAAGGGTACAGATACCCGATTTACAACTATTACCACAAGAAAGAACAGACCAATAAAAAGCAAATAACTGTTCAACTAACAAAATTAAAGACAAAAAAATATTTTATTTTTAAGATTAATCAAAGTCAAAAATCAAATAAAAACAAAATGAATTAGCATGAGAAGTATAGTGAATAAATACAAATCAAGCCTATTAATGAAAGCAGTGTTACTTATGTTTTGCTGCTCCACAGCACAACAAGTGACTGCAACAGCTCATTCGACAATCAACACGCAACAACAGAACTCACCAATCAGTGGTATTGTAAAAGATGACATGGGCGAACCTCTCATAGGTGCCGTAGTCATGATCAAAGGAACAACCAATGGTACAATTACTTTAGCCGATGGTAGCTTCAATCTAGAAGCACCATCTAATGGCACACTTCTCATCTCATACGTAGGATATGACGACATCGAGATGCCAATAGCAGGAAAAACATTCTTCAACATCCAACTCAGAGAAGGAGTGCAACTCCAAGACGTAGTAGTGGTAGCCCTTGGGGTAAAGCGCGAAGAGAAAGCGCTCGGATATGCAGTTCAAAACGTAGCAGGTGATGCACTACAAACAGTAAAAGGGGTAGATATTGCATCAACACTTACAGGTAAAGTAGCTGGTCTTAATGTAAAAAACTCAACTGAATTTAACGGCGAAGTTGCTCTACAATTGCGTGGGGAAACTCCTCTACTCGTTATCAATGGCGTACCTTATGGTAACATGACGCTTCGCGACATATCATCGGACGAAATTGAAAGTATCACTACACTAAAAGGTGCAACAGCGGCTGCTCTTTACGGCTCACGTGGGTCGGCTGGTGCCATAATGGTGACAACCAAAGGTGGACAAAAACAAGGCTTGGTAGTAGATATCAACAGTAACACAATGATTACAGCAGGACACATTGCGATACCTGAAACACAAAAATCATACGGACGTGGTATAGGTGGTCAATTAGGCGACGACTATGTATGGGGTCCTAAACTAGATATCGGTCAGACTGCTATGCAGTGGAATCCCAAAACAAAAAGAATGGAAGAGATGCCATTGGTATCGAGTGGTGCCAACAATCTAAAGAACTTCTTAAGCACAGGAGTGGTTACAAACAACAGTTTAAGTGTAACACAAACAACTGATAAGGGATTCTTCCGTTCAAGCTTTAACTATGTACACAACAAAGGACAATTCCCTAACCAAAAGCTAGATCTTTTCAATGCTGCTGTATCGGGACAGATGAAAGTAAGCGATAAATTTGTACTTGATGGACAAATGGGCTTTAGCCGTACAACAGCTCCTCAAACATGGGGTAGCGGTTATGGTACACAAGGATATATCTACCAACTCGTTATGTGGACGGGGCCTGATTATGATATTCGCGACTACCGTGATTATTGGGTAACACCCAACGAAGAGCAAAACTGGCTATACAAATCTTGGTACGACAACCCCTACCTAATCGCTTATGAAAAGCTTTGCTCAATAGAGAAGAATAAATTTAATGCGAGCTTTAATGCCAATTACTCTATACTCTCTAACCTTAAAGCTACCCTTCGTGTAGGTTATGACTATTACAAAGACGAAGACGAGGTACGTAACCCTGCTGGTATTAACTCTACCAGAGGTCCGAATCCTCAACGCCTAGGAGATGGCCCAGGATGGGAATTCAGCGGCAAAGGTATGTATGGTATGAACCAAAACTGGGGACAAAGTCTTAATACAGACATTATGCTGAACTACAACGAAACATTTGGCGACTTTAACATCGACGCATTGGGTGGTGGTAGTATCTTCTATATGCAACAACGCGAGCAAGGAGCACATACGCTAAATGGACTCGAAGTACCAGGTTGGTATTCATTGGCCAATGCAATCCCCTCTACAACAGCTGGTATGAATTCAATTGCTAACAACTACGGTCACTACAAACGACAAGTAAACAGCTTCTATGGAAAATTAACTGTCGGTTGGAGAAATGCCGTATTCGTCGATATCACAGGACGCAATGACTGGAGCTCTACGCAACCCAAAAATCAACGTTCATACTTCTATCCATCAGTAGCAGCCAGTGTGGTTGCAAGCGAATTTTTCAAAAAGCCTGAATGGTTAAGTCTTTGGAAAATACGTGGTTCGTGGACGATTACCAAAACACCGCTAGGTATTTATGATAGTAATTTAGCCTACCTAACAGATACAGCTTGGGGTGAGACAAGTGCTACTTTACCTGGTAATTTGCTTGGAACGAACTTAGCACCTTCAGCATCTAGAACGTGGGAGTTTGGTACAGCTGCTTATCTATTTGGTCGTCGCTTGATGATAGACGTTGCCTATTTCGACAAACTATTCTACGACCGTCAAATTACCCAAAACATAGCAAACTCTTCGGGCTATTCTAGCACACTTATCAATACCAAAGAGACCATTGCACGTCGTGGGTTTGAAATTACCCTATCAGGTTCTCCCGTGAAAACAAAAAATTGGGAATGGAATACAACAGTAAATATGTCGCAAGCACGTCGCTACTATGTAGATATTGATGAGGAATATTCTATGAAAAACGAATGGGTACAACCAGGTAAACGTGTAGACTACTATGCCGAAACAGAAAAAATACTTCGTGACTCCGAAGGAAATATGATCCACGGCTCTAACGGACGCGTAATGCTTGACGATTACAAACGTTTGTATGGTTACAAAGACCCAAATCTAATTATGGGATTCATCAATACAGTAACCTATAAGAATTGGACATTTATGGTAAACCTAGACGGTCGCTTTGGCGGTTTGATGGATAACCAAATATATGGTAAAATGTTTGATACAGGAACAGCTCCTGAAACAGACAACATACACCGCTACAACGAGGTAGTAAATGGAATTAAGTACATCGGTCAAGGAGTGAAAGTTATATCGGGAGAAATTAAATACGACACACAAGGTAACATCTTAAGTGACACTAGACAATTTGCACCCAATGATATTGAAACAAGCTACGAATCATACATTAAGCACCTAGGTAACTCGTGGGAAAATCGAATTCGCAGTGCTACCTTCTTTAAACTTCGTGAAGTAGCAGTTACCTACCAAGTACCTGCTAAGGTAAATCAAAAACTAGGTATATCGAATGCAAGCGTATCGGTTACTGGACAAAATCTATTCTTGTGGACCAAGGACTTTAAATATTCTGATCCTGATGTGGGAACAGAGAATTTAAATGCCCCTGCTCAACGCATGGTTGGTTTCAACATCAAGTTCGGATTTTAATTTAGCAATCTCAAAAAAAAAACAGAATTAGCATGAATAAAAAAATATCTATAGTCAAAGCCATTGCCTTAGTTTCTTTTGTTTTAACCATGGCGGGATGTAGTAATTTTGACGAAATAAACACAAATCCAGACAAGGCAACCCAAGTTACCCCTGGATGGCTAGCAACCTATATGCTCAATTATATCACAAAAACTACGGCTCAAGAGACCAGCGGTTTTAAAGAACCCTACAATCTATCTAAATATATTCTTTGGACAGAAAAGCAAACTGGACTTCAATACAACCGACTAGAACGCACGAATGACAAACTCACACCACTACGCAACATCAAACCGATGATAAAGAATGCAAGTGATGAGAATAAAAGAAAGTCATATCAAGCCTTAGGACACTTCCTTAGGGCATGGCAATTCTTCCAAGTTACAATGCGTGTCGGAGATATACCATACGCAGAGGCATTGATGGGAGATGAGGGAGTAATCAAACCTAAATATGACATGCAAAAGGATGTCTTTAAGGGAATACTTTCGGAACTTGATGAAGCAAATAGACTATTTAGTGAAGGAAGTCAGTTTGAGGGTGACTTTATATATAGAGGTAATACAGATCAATGGCAACGCCTTGTAAATAGCTTTCAACTTTATGTCTTGATAAACCTAGATAAAAAGAGTGGAGATAGCGACCTAAATGTGATTAATAAATTCAAAGAGGTAGCTGCTCGCCCACTGATGAGAGACTTCAACGACAACTTCGCTATGACCTTCAATGGTTCTAAAGGGTATTGCTACCCATGGAGTAACACGCCTGTCAGTATAAATTCATTTGTAGAATATTCGATGCTCTCGACTTACTACATCAATACACTTCGTGATAATAAAGACTTCCGTCTGTTTTACGTAGCAGAGCCATCCGAACAATTGATAGCAGCAGGTAAACTCGAAAGTGACTTTGATGCCTATGAAGGTGTAGAGCCTAGCGATTCCTATGACAAAACAGTGGAAGCAAAAACAGCGAAAGCATACAGCGATCTGAATCGTCGATATGTTGATGAAGTATCTGCCGAACCCGTAGGTTTACTTTGCCACTGGGACATACAGTTTATCTTAGCAGAAGCGGCTGCTAGGGGTTGGATCACAGATTCTGCACAAGAGCATTACGCCAATGGTATAAAGAGTTCGATGAACTTCTATGTAAAATATGCCGATTCAAAGTATACACACGGAGTTAGCATGGATGAAGCATATATAAACAGCTACCCTTCGACAGATGGAATCGCTCTAGAAGGTGACTTAAATAACCAAATCAAACAAATTATTTGGCAAAAGTACCTAGCTGGCTTCTTCCACAACGAGTATCAAGCTTGGTTTGAGTTCCGCCGTACAGGATATCCTGAATTTATCTTGAACCCAAATACAAACGAGAATATAACCAATAAGGATCTATTCCCTACGCGTTGGATGTATTCTCAAAATGAGCTCGATTACAACACCGATAACATGAATGAAGCTGTCAAAAGACAATACAATGGCAGTGATGACTTTAATGGAACGATGTGGATACTTCAATAAGCACATTTGAAAAGTAAAAAATTTAGCCCCATTCGCAAACTATTTATAAGTAGTTTACGAATGGGGCTCTTTTTTCTACTGAGCTATTGAGGTATAAAGCTGATACCTTTTTAAATCTCTTAAACCACTCGATTCCCAAAGCGAGTGGTTTCTTTTATTACTCTGCCACACAAAAAAAACGTAGTAGTACTACCCTATTGTAAACAGAGCAGCAGAAAGAATCTATTTCTACTAGTTACAAGGGAAAGAGAGCATCCAAGCAGGTAGAGGAGCAGCTTTAGGTTTTCAAACTCTAAAAGGGAGTAAGATAGATGATTAGCAACGACGCTAGTATAATAGGTCACTAAGATTTAGACATTTAACGAAAAAAAGAGCTGTACGACTTCTTAATTTAGCCCCATACAGACTCTCTTCTACCCATTTCGCTCTTTTATGCTAAAAAGACAACTATAAAAATAGCACAAGCATTTGATTATCAACAAATCGACACTCCTAAATAGTAACTATGACCACAGATGAGAACAAACAAATAAATACAAAAAATGCAAAACGCGAAGTGATTGAACGAGAATTAGATATAAAATCCTATTTTTGCAAAACCACATCACTTTTGGGGAGATAAATCGAATTGAGAATAGAAACGTATCTAATCAGGGAATGGCCCCAAAATACACGGCTTTTTAGTGAAGTGATCAACAAGCATAAGAAACGGACAGAAACGATTTTCAACAATTAACCTCGTGAAAGGCTTGGAGATCTTACACCAAACAAACAGAGTAAACAAAACGAACAAATTATAAACCAGGATTCAGTTGCATTTGCAAGTTAAATGCGGCACCTTAATATTTAATACGATGAAAAAAATTCCAGATTTGAGTTTTATGAAACTGTGGAACATTAGTTTCGGTTTCTTTGGTGTACAAATTGCTTACGCTTTGCAAAGTGCCAATATTAGTCGCATCTTCTCTACCTTGGGTGCAGACCCGCACAATTTAAGTTATTTTTGGATTCTCCCTCCATTGGCTGGGATTTTGATACAACCGATTGTCGGTTCTCTTAGTGACCGCACGTGGACTCGATTTGGACGTCGTATACCTTACCTATTTGTAGGAGCTCTTTGCGCCGTTTTAGTAATGTGTTTATTACCTAATGCTGGTAGTTTTGGTATGACTGTTACAGCTGCTATGCTTTTTGGGCTCTGCTCACTTATGTTTCTAGACACCTCCATCAATATGGCTATGCAGCCCTTTAAAATGATGGTAGGAGATATGGTAAATGAGAAACAGAAAGGATTGGCTTACTCTATTCAGAGTTTTCTGTGTAATGCAGGTAGCTTAGCTGGTTATCTTTTCCCTTTTATCTTTGCTTTCATTGGAATTAGCAATATTGCCCCTAAAGGTACGGTGCCCGATTCGGTTATCTACTCCTTCTATGTCGGCGCTCTTATTCTTATTCTTTGTGTAATCTATACATCTGTAAAAGTTAAGGAGATGCCTCCAAAAGAGTATGCAGAGTGCCATGGGATTGTAGTTGATGACAAGAAAAAGAGAGAAGGTATATTTACGCTTCTTTGTAAAGCTCCCAAGGTATTTTGGACTGTAGGATTGGTTCAGTTTTTCTGTTGGGCTGCTTTTATGTTTATGTGGACCTATACCAATGGTACGATTGCCCATCATAGTTTTGGAACTCCAACTGTAGAGATTCTCTCATCGGGCGTTTCACATTTGGTACTCGATACACAATCATCCTCTTATCAGGCAGCAGGCGACTGGGTAGGAATCTTATTTGCTATTCAAGCCATAGGCTCTGTAATTTGGGCTATGGTTATTCCAACTTTTAAGAATAAAAAGGTGTGCTATACGTTAAGCCTTATCTTAGGTGGATTGGGATTCCTATCTATCTTCTTTATTCAAGATAAATACCTACTTTTCTTCTCATTTGCTTTGATTGGTTGTGCTTGGGCAGCTATGTTGGCAATTCCTTTCACACTGTTGACAAATGCACTGAAGGGTGGAAATATGGGGACTTACTTGGGCTTATTTAACGGTACCATCTGTATCCCTCAAATCGTTGCAGCCTCCTTAGGTGGAATTCTATTGAAGTTCTTTACTCCAGTAGGAAGTGTCGCTTCTGAAATGAATATGCTTTTACTAGCAGGTGCACTTCTTATTACAGCTGCGGCTTGCGTAGGATTTATAAAGGAGAATGAGTAGTTTTTAATTCGATAGATAGCGGTTTATAAAATAAATTATTGCTATCCGACCAAATACAGTTAATAAAAGGAGCTCGACTGCTATAAGATAGTGGTCGAGCTCCTTCTGTTAAGTGATCTTTTTTATATTGCTATTTAGTAGATTTTCAGTACACCTTTTTAAAAAAGGGAAGCCCCTCTTAATCAATTGATTAAGAGGGGCTTTGTACCCAGACCCAGTACAGGACTATGAAAATAAAAGAAAGCAAAAGAAGATATGTAATTGATATTCAGCAATATAGAAATTTCCTATTATTGATAAATCTTCCGATATTCACCCTTGTTTTACTATTTAGTACACTTTTAGTACACTTTGAAATCTCATAAGCTTTCGTACCTTTGTAACATAGGAAAACAAAAGAAACCAATAAATTAAAATATTATCTCCAGTCAGGGGATAGGTTGAGAAACAGTGAATTTATGGCAAAAGTAGAAAAGAAAACAAAGGAAAATCCAAAATTAGAGCAGAATACACTCTCTGACGGCAGAGTAAGTCTGTACCTAGAGTACTATTTAGGCAGAGAAGAGAAGCCCATTTTAGATAAAAATGGGAATCAAGTATATTACGAGAATGGGAAAATGCAGGGTAAACCAAAGCTCACCGTAAAACATAACAGACGAAAAGAAAATCTCAGCCTCTACCTTATTGACAAGCCACGTACTGCCACAGAGAGGCAGCAGAATAAAGAGACCTTTGAACTAGCCAAAAAGATAAGATTTGAACGTGAGCAAGAATTGAAAGAGAACATCAATGGCTATAGGCTAAAGAAAGAGCGAACGGTTGATTTTCTTGATTATTTTCAAGCATTTAATAATAGCTACACAAAAAAAGATATAAGAATGATGCAAATTGCTTTACAAAGATTTAAAGACTTTTTGCAAAACACCCCAAAATACAACAACTTTAAAAATAGCATTACTCCCAATCAAATAACAAAGGAGATGATGATTAACTTTACAGAATATCTAAGCAGCAGAAGCATTGGAGAAGGGGCAAAATCAATCTATCAGCGTTTTAAAAAGGTTATCAACAAACTAATAGAAGAAGAATTATTAATTAAGAATCCTTGTACCAAAGTAAGCATAAAAACAGATGAGCAAGTTCTAAAAAAAGATATTCTATCAATGGATGAAGTACATCTACTTATCAATACACATTACAAAAATCAGAACTCTCAGACAAGAAGGGCATTCATCTTTTGCCTCTACAGTGGGCTACGGTTTTGCGATGTAGCAGACCTTACATATAAAAGTGTGGACTACTCAAATAAAAAGTTGTTCTTTGAACAAAGTAAAACGAAAGGAAAGTCTTCAAGCAGTAGTGTTGTAATACCTCTGAATGATGGTTTACTAGCCCTTATAGGAGAGCCAAAGGACCCCAAGAACAGAACTGAATTGATTTTTAAGTTATCCTCTTATGAAGCATGTTTAAAATCATTAAAGAGATGGGTAAAACGAGCAGGTATAAATAAACATATAAGCTGGCACTGTGCAAGACACTCTTTTGCAGTAAATATCCTAAACAATGGAGCTAATATTAAAACTGTATCTAGCTTATTGGGGCATAGCGGATTAAAACACACAGAAAAGTACACCCGTGCTGTAGATAAATTAAAAGAAGAAGCCATTAACAGCTTACCTGAATTAAAATTTTAAATGATTATCCGCAACAAAATGATTTTGCAAGAAACTCAACAGAATAGACCTAAATTAAAGCTTATTTACTCTCTAATAGATTCGATTATAGGAAAATCAAGTGATTTTCTAAAGGCATTAAGTTTTATCAGACAGCAATAAAATTTAATAGAAGAAACTTTGGAGACAAGGTATTCGATAGGCTTATGGTGGCAGCTGTACTGTATAGACCAACATTTAACCACCCACATACAGAGAGAAAAATCATCTTGTTTCGGATAATCATTTTGAAAATTCTCCATTTATATCTTTTAGGTTAAAATATAAATGGAGAATAATATTATCTAACTTTGCATCGTAATGAAACTAGTTTGTTGTACCTTCTGCTGCTCTGGGAAATGTCAACAGCTTATCGCGGTAGTATTCGTACTGCTTCGTACGTAACTCTATCTCTTTGGGTAACCCTTCGCTGATAGAGCTGGTTAGGGTGTCAAATTGGTCTAGGATACGAACAATCTCTTTTTGGATGGCAAGTGGGGGGATGGGGATTTGAATCTCAATGAGCTTTGATTTAGTAAGTTTTGCTCTATCACCACCCGAAAGGAAAGGAATAAAATTAACGGTTTTCAAATAATAGAATAGGAATCTATTGTCTATTAACTCAGTACCTTGTA